>CANGMO010000009.1 GCA_947454295.1 Verrucomicrobiota bacterium
CCCACCGCATTGCGCTGGTAGTGGGGGTCGTCATAGACGATCTCGAAGGGAACGATGCCGCTCTTGAGAACCTCCTGCGAATCGTAGAGATCCCGGAAGAAGTCGTTCCAGACGCGCACCCGTTGTTCCAGCCCACGGGCGAGATGATCCCAGGTTGCCCGGTCGAGGATTCGGGGAAACGGATCGAAGGGCAGGATGTTCTCGGCGGCCGCGTCTTCGCGGTAGAGGTTGAACGTGACGCCCAGATCCCGCATGAGCCGCTGGGATTGCAGGGAAAGCCGGCTGAGATTGGCGGCACCCGCCCGCTCAAGTTCACCTCGAAGTTGCGAATACAACTCGGCGGCCGCCCGGGGCGCCAGGGTGGCCTCGTCGAACCTGCCCTCCTGGGACAACCTGGCCTCCCCGGCATCCGGGGGGGGCGGCTGGAGTTTGGAGATCGGGTTCGTCACACCGTGCACAAGGTGCGAAACCCTCCCCGGCCCTGCCAACTGAATTCCCAGCCTGGATGGAATGAATTGGATCTATCTCTCGTCGAGAGAGTTACATTTGTCGAATCCAGGGGCCATTTGACAGTACGCCGGCAATTTGGATTACTTCGGCCGCAGCCGAGGTCCGGCAGATCCCAAAACGCCGGGCGCGGGGGACCCGTTTGCGCCTTGTCCAGAACGAGGTGTTGGGGCGTACGGCATCCCAGGGGACGCCGGGAGCACTTCCAAGCTCCAGCCCGTCAGCTAACCCCGCAGGCATTTGGAAGGGCAGCCTCCGCCAGACGCGGCCGGAAGACGCCCTGTGAGCCAATGCAGTGGCGCGTCGCGGTTTTGGTTCGTCCATGACTACATCTGCCTCAAGGCAGCCTTTGGGATTCGCTTCCCAAGGGCCTTTCTCCGTGCCCTCAACCCTCCGGCCTGCGTTGACCGCCTCCCGCCATGCACGCCTCTGACTCCACCCGCTCGCGGCTGGCCGGCCTGACGGTCGCGGCTCTCGGTGTCGTTTACGGGGATATCGGCACCAGCCCGCTCTACGCACTCAAGGAATGCTTCAACCCGGAGCACGGCGTGACGCCCACCCGCGACCATGTTCTGGGCATTCTATCGCTCATCCTCTGGTCGCTCATCCTGATCGTTTCGATCAAATACATCCTCTTCGTGATGCGGGCAGACAACAAGGGGGAGGGTGGTATCCTCGCCTTGATGGCGCTGGCCTTTCCCGAGGCGCGCACCGGCAAATTGAATGGGCGGCTCTGCACTGGAATGGTTGGAATGGGATTGTTTGGCTCAGCCCTGCTCTATGGCGATGGCATGATCACGCCGGCGGTTTCCGTCCTCGGCGCGGTGGAGGGGCTCGATGTGGCAACTCCAAAGCTTGGACCGTATGTGGTCACCATTTCGGTGGGGATCCTGATCGGTCTCTTTTCCTGCCAAAGCGCGGGAACCGGCACCGTGGGCCGGATTTTTGGACCGGTGATGCTGGTCTGGTTTGCCGCCATCTCGTTGATGGGGCTTTCGGCCATCGTCCAGGAGCCCTCGGTGCTCGGGGCCATCAATCCCATGCATGGCTTCGAATTCCTGCGGCACGGCGGCTGGGTTGGGTTCGTGGTGCTGGGTTCAGTCTTCCTGGCGGTGACTGGCGGTGAGGCCCTGTACGCCGACATGGGACATTTTGGGGCGCGCCCCATCCGGCTGGCCTGGTTCATCGTGGTGCTGCCCTCGCTCATGATGAATTACTTCGGACAGGGTGCGAATTTGATCCTCCATCCGGAATCTTCGGTGAATCCCTTCTACAAGCTCGCGCCGACCTGGGCGTTGTACCCGTTGGTGGGATTGGCGACGGCTGCCGCTGTCATTGCCTCCCAGGCTCTGATTAGTGGCGCGTTCTCGCTCAGCATGCAGGCCATCCAGCTCGGATATCTTCCCCGGCTGCAGATTGATCACACCAGTGAACAGGAACGCGGCCAGATCTACATGCCGCAGGTCAATTGGACCCTCATGGTGGCATCCGTGGCCCTGGTGCTGGGATTCCAGACATCGTCCAACCTGGCCGCGGCGTATGGCATTGCGGTGACCCTGACCATGATGGCCACCACCGTGCTCTTCTACTTTGTGACGCACCGGCTGTGGCACTGGAACCTGTGGCAGTCGCTGGCCGTGTCCGGTACCGCGATCCTCATTGAAGGCGCGTTTTTCAGCGCCAATGCGATCAAGGTGCTCCACGGGGGGTGGTTCCCGCTGCTGATTGGCGCGATCCTCTTCACGCTCATGACCACCTGGAAGACCGGACGTCGCCTGCTGTGGAATCGAATCCGCGATGCGGCCCTGCCGGTAGAGCAGTTCCTTGGGAGTCTGGATCGACGCGAGCCTCTGCGGGTGAAGGGCACGGCCATCTATCTGGCCGGCAATTCCGACGGCACCCCCATCGCACTTCTCCACAATCTCAAACACAACAAGGTGCTCCATGAGCGCGTGGTGTTTCTCACCATCCAGGTGGCCGATGACCCCCGCGTGAAGCGGGACGATCGCGTGCAGATCGAGCAATTGCGGCACGGATTCTGGCGGGTTCGTGCCTGCTTCGGATTCATGGAGGAACCAAATGTTCCGGAGGTATTGCGCCTCTGCGAAGGCCTTGGCCTCAACTTTAAGGAGCACGAGACCACCTTCTTCCTCAGCCGCGAAACCATCATTCCGGTGAAGCGAAGCGGCATGATGCTGTGGCGTGAGCGCCTCTTTGCACTCATGTCACGCAACGCGCAGAGCGCCACCACCTTCTTCCGCCTTCCGGCGGGGCGTGTGGTCGAGCTGGGCATGCAGGTGGAGTTGTAGTCCTAGTCTCCTGGGATGCGTCAATGCCTTGAAGAGTGGACGGTCGCCACGCGCGGGCGGGGGCTGGTGGAAATCACCGACGAGGTCTCCCGTCGCCTGAGCGCCTCCGGATTGCGCACCGGCCTCTGCACGCTGCATCTCCGTCACACCTCGGCATCGTTGCTCATCCAGGAGAATGCGGATCCCGACGTTCGAGTGGATTTGGAGCGGTTTTTCGCGAAGCTGGCTCCCGATGGGGATTCCGCCCACATCCACTCCTGCGAGGGGCCTGACGACATGCCGGCCCACATCCGCACCGCGCTGACCGCAGTGAATCTAAGCATTCCCTTTCGCGACGGGGTGCTGGTTCTCGGCACCTGGCAGGGAATTTACCTGTGGGAACATCGTCATGCGCCCCATCGGCGGTCGATAGCGATGCACCTGCTCGGCGACTAGGGCGCGGCCGGTGAACGCCACCGGAATTGCTTCAGGCAGCCCGTTGAAGCAGGAACAAGATGCCGGTGCCCAGAAGCCCCAGGATCACCAGCCACAGCAGCAGCTTCAGCAATGACTTGGTGATCTGCCACACCACGTAGAGTCCCAGGATCCCAGCGGCGGCGACGCCGGCGAGGACGAACCCGTTGTGGAGGGCCTGGAGAATCATGCGGCCGGCGAGGGCTGGGGAGTGCTGACCTGCGCGCTCCGGAGACGATCCGCGCCGTGGAGCAGCATCCGCTCGGTGACGTCCCAGCCCAGGCAGGCGTCGGTCAGGGAAATGCCGTACTTGAGCTGCGACAGGTCCGCAGGAATGGGCTGGCTGCCCTCGCTCAGGTGACTCTCGATCATCACGCCGATCAGCGGCTGGCTGCCTTCGATGCGCTGGGAGACCAGGTTGACCCAGACGTCCTCCTGACGCGCGTGCTGCTTGCCGGAGTTCGCGTGTGAGCAGTCCACCATCAGGCCGTCGGGAAGCCCCGCCTTCTTCAATTGGGCCGCCGCGTCGGCGATGCTGGTGGCGTCGAAATTGGTGCGGGCACGACCGCCGCGGAGGACCACGTGGCCCTCGACGTTGCCGGTGGTGCGAACCACCGCCACCGCGCCCTCCTGGTCAATGCCCAGGAAATGATGCGGGTGCTTGGCGGAAAGCATGGCGTCGATGGCGATCTGCAGGGAGCCGTCGGTGCCGTTCTTGAAGCCGACCGGCATTGAGAGGCCGCTGGCCATCTCGCGATGCGTCTGGCTTTCGGTGGTGCGGGCCCCGATGGCCGCCCAGCTGACCAGATCGGCCGTGTACTGGGGCACGATCGGATCCAGGAATTCGGTCGCCGCGGGCAGGCCCAGCTCGGCGATGTCGAGCAGGAGCTTGCGCGCCGTGCGGAGTCCCGAGTCGACGTCGTACGTGCCGTCCATGTGGGGATCATTGATCAGCCCCTTCCAGCCGATGGTGGTCCGGGGCTTCTCGAAGTAGACGCGCATCACGAGATGCAGCTGGTCATTCACCTTCGGCTGCAGGGTTGCGAGGCGGGCCGCGTACTCCAGGGCGCTCTTGGGATCGTGAATGGAGCAGGGGCCGACGACGACCAGCAATCGGGGGTCTTCACGGCGCAGGATGCGTTGCACGGTGGCACGCCCCGCCACCACCGAGGCGTTGGCGCGCTCGGTCATGGGGAGGGCCGACTTCAGCTCCTTGGGAGAGAGGAGTCGGCGGGTGCTGATCACCCTCAGGTCGTTCGTCTGCTGCATAGGTCGGGAGACCCTACGGGAATCGGTCCGGCCAAGGAAGCCCCCATTCTTTCGGCATGGGAAGGGCCCGCCTAGACCACCCTCGGCGTCCCGGTCATCGTCCCGCTCACTCCGCCCTCGACAGGCGCCCCGGTGGATCGGAGGTTCGTCGCCGCGCATGTCCGACTTTGTCCATCTGCACCTGCATACCGAGTTCTCCCTGCTCGATGCCTGCTGCCGTCTGGACAAGCTGATGGCCAAGGCCGTCGAGCTCAAACTCCCGGCGCTGGCCATGACCGACCATGGAAACATGTTCGGGGCAATTGAGTTTTACACCGCCGCCAAAAAGGCCGGGATCAAGCCCATCCTGGGCTGCGAGGTGTACGTGGCGCCCGGCAGCCGGCTCGACAAAAAGCCGGGCAGCGGGATGCGCGACATCTACCACCACCTGGTGCTGCTGGCCCGCAACGAGACCGGGTACAAGAACCTGGTCAAGCTGGTCACCGCCGCCAACCTGGAGGGCTACTACTACAAGCCGCGCATCGATAAGGAACTCCTCGAGCGGCACTCCGAGGGCATCACCGCACTCTCCGGCTGCCTCGCCAGCGAGTTGTCGGAGCACATTCTCAAGGGCGATGAAACCAAGGCCCGTGCGACCATCGACTGGTTCAAGCAGGTCTTCGGTCCCGATCATTACTTCCTCGAGCTGCAGAACCATGGCATTCCCGAGCAGGCCAAGGTCAATCGAGCGCTGATTCCCTGGGCCAAGGAATTTGGCCTGAAAACCGTGGCGTCGAACGACGTGCACTATGTGGAAAAGGGCCATTGGCGAGCCCACGACTGTCTCATTTGCATCGGCACCCAGGCGCAGTTGTCGGACAGCAAGCGCATGCGGTACCAGGAGGCGCAGTTCTACCTGCGCTCGGGCGGCGAGATGAAGGCGCTCTTCCATGAGACGCCCGACGCCGTCGTCAACACGCTCGCGGTCGCCGAGCAGTGCGACGTGCAGATCCGCTTCGGCAAGGGCGCGGAGCACTACCCGGTCTTCCAGCCGCCCGAGGTGTGGACCCGAGAGGGCTACCTGCGGAAGCTGCTCTGCGACGGCCTCAAGACGCGCTACAGCATCGATGCACGGGTGGAGAACGGTGAGGTGGTGATCGAGGCCATTCAGGATCCCCGTCGCGTTGGATTCCTGCTTCCCGTTCCGGAACCGGTGTCCTCCAGCGATGGAACCATCGCGGCGCCGAGACCGCCGACCCCGGAGGAAATCCAGTCGGCGCTCAAACAGATCCTCGACCGCCTGAACCTGGAGCTCGGGGTCATCGAGAAGACCGGGTACGTGTCGTACTTCCTCATCGTTGGCGACTTCGTCCGTTGGGGCCGCGACAAGGGCATCTCGTGCGTGGCGCGTGGTTCGGCCGCAGGGTCGATCGTCACCTACCTGCTGGAGATCGCCAACGTCGACCCGCTTCGCTACGGGCTGCTGTTCGAGCGATTCCTCAATCCCGAACGCGTCAGCCCGCCTGACATCGACATCGACTTCGCGGACGACCGGCGCCAGGAGGTGATCGAATACGTCCGAAACAAGTACGGCCGCGATGCCGTGGCCCAGATCATCACCTTCGGCACCATGGGGGCGAAATCGGTGATCCGCGACGTCGGCCGCGTGATGAGCCTCAGCTTTGGCGAGTGCGACCGCCTCGCAAAGATGATCACCGATGTGAAGTGGGGCCTGAAAGACGCGTTGGAAAAGAGCGCGGATCTGAAGGCCGCCTACCAGTCCGAGGAAGTGACGCGCGAGCTGATCGACACCGCACTCATCCTCGAGGACCAGGCCCGCAGCTCGGGCGTTCACGCGGCGGGCGTGGTCATCGGTGCGCAGCCGCTGGTAAACCTCCTGCCGCTGAAGCAGGACGACGATGGTGGCATCGTGACCCAGTACGCGATGGGTCCGGTGGGCGATCTCGGCCTGCTGAAGATGGACTTCCTGGGTCTCAAGACCCTGACCGTCCTGCGGAACACCGTCGAACTGGTGGCCAAGGCCCGCGGCGTGACCATTGACCTGGATTCCATCCCGCTCGATGACGCCAAGACCTACGAGCTGTTGAACAACGCCCAGACGCTCGGGGTGTTCCAGCTGGAATCAGGCGGCATGCGCGATCTCTGCAAGCGCTTCCAGATTGCCAGCGTCGAGCACATCACGGCGCTGGTGTCGCTGTATCGCCCGGGTCCGATGGACCTGATTCCCGACTTCATCGAGCGCCGGCACGGCCGGAAGCCGGTGGAGTATCCGCATCCGCTGCTGGAACCTGTCTCGAAGGAGACCTACGGCGTCCTGATCTACCAGGAGCAGGTCATGCAGGCCGCGCAGGTGCTGGCGGGCTACACGCTCGGCGGCGCCGATCTGCTGCGCCGCGCGATGGGCAAGAAGAAGCTCGAGGAGATGGAGAAGCAGCGCGCGACCTTCGTCGAAGGCTGCGCCTCAAAGAACGGCATTTCGGCGGCCAAGGCCAACGAGGTGTTCGACCTCCTCGAGAAGTTTGCCGGCTACGGCTTCAACAAGTCGCACGCCGCGGCGTACGCCGTCGTCGCCTACCAGACCGCCTACCTGAAGGCGAATCACACCGTTGAGTTCCTCAGCGCGATGATGACCAACGACCAGGCCGACCTGGCGAAGTTGGCGCAGTACATTGCGGAGGCGAAGGGATTCGGAATCAATGTCCTGGGCCCCGACGTGAATGAATCGGACGTCATGTTCGCCCCGGTGGCGAAGGCGTCGGACGTCGAAAAGGCCGACGGCTACCCGCCGATCCGCTTCGGACTGGCGGCCATCAAGGGAGTTGGCGAAGTGGCCGTGCAGAGCGTGCTCGAGGCGCGCCGGGCGGGCGGGCGTTTCACGTCGCTGCAGGAATTCTGCGAACGCGTCGACACCCGCGCGGTGAACCGCAAGGTGATCGAGTGCCTCATCAAGGCGGGAGCCTGCGACTCGCTGGGGACGAATCGGGCGACGCTCTGGGCGGGGCTGGATCACTGCCTCGGACGCGCCAGCGCGCTTGCTGCCGATCGGGCGCGCGGGCAGTCCTCGCTCTTCGACGCGTTTGATGCGGCACCCAAGGTGGCGGCTCCGAAACCGGTCGTGGTGCTGGAGGAGTGGCCGGTCGCGGAACGCCTCGCGGCCGAGAAGGAACTGCTGGGCTTTTATGTGAGCGGACACCCGCTCGAGCCCTTTGAGGCCATCCTGCGCCGTTTTGCCGTCCACACCGTCGAGGGACTCGCCGGTCTCGCGAATCGTTCCATGGCACGATTCGGCGGCCTGGTTTCGGCTGTGCAGCAGGGCGTCAGCAAGAAGTCGGGCAAGCCCTACGCGATGGTTACCGTGGAGGACGCCACCGGGAGCGTGCAGCTGCTGTGCATGAACGAGAGCTTCGACAAGTTCCGCGAGCTGTTCGTGATGAACACGCCGTTGCTGGTGACCGGCGAGGTCAACACCGGCGAGGATCGTCCGAAGGTGTTCCCGCAGGAAATCATGCGGCTGGAGGATGCCCCGCGGAAATACACGCGCCAGGTGCAGCTCCGTTTCAAGGCGTCGCAGCTGGATCGCACCCGCCTGGAGACCGCCCGCTCGTTGTGCGAGGCGCATTCGGGTTCGGTGCCCGTGCTGATCCGCCTTCAGCTCCCCGGCGGCGAGATGGCCTTCATCGAGCCCAACGACCGGTTCTACGTGGCCGCGACGGCGGCCTTCGAGACCCAGATCAACGACGCCTTTGGCGCCGGCACCTACTTCGCCCGCGCCGACACCACGCTCCCTGAACGCGCTCAGCGAAAATGGGAACGCAAGGGTGGCGGTGGCGGAGACGATGAGTGACGGCGTAGAATCTTGGGCTGACCTGGATCATGAACATTGAGCGCTGGCCTGCGGGGTCCCCGGGAAGAAGTCGCATCGTGGCGGCGGGGCCTTGGATTTGGACCGTGGCCACCGTGTCCCGGCCGGACGACCCGTTTGACGAGGAGGTGCGGCGTTGCCTCGAGTTGCTGGATCGAAATCTCAACGAGGCGGGAGCCGATCGAACGCGGCTGGTCTCGCTGCAGGTGATTCTCGCCGACATCGCGGATCGAACGGCCTTCGATGTCCTGTGGCGGGAGTGGATTGGATCCGATCCCGCGCATTGGCCACAGCGCGCCTGCTTTCAGGCCGGGCTGGCACCGGGACTTAGGGTCGAACTGGTGGCGGTCGCGGTCTCTTCCAGATGGCGCGAGGCTCCCGGCGAAGCGGGTGTGTAGACGGCGGGTGGGACGCAACGGGGCGAGGTGAGGCGCTTCCGTTCATCCGGCTCATCAGGAGATTCGCCCTGCCGATCGGGCCGCCCTACCGGGAATCAAATGCGGGGATCTACGTCCGAAGCTCGAGGGCATTGGGCCTTCGCATCTTGGTTGTTCTTCCTCCTGCTTTCCTGCCCTCCAAATTGAATCCAACAGGCCGGCAGGATGCCGGCGCTCCATGCGATTTCACTCGAATCGGCGATGGGGGAAGGGTGCCCCAAATGGGGGAAAATTGGCCGATACCCGCAAAAACTCGTTGTCACCCGCCGTGCCGGGCCTAGGTTCGCGCGCCGATGAAGCGCACGTTTGCCGAGCTTGGATTTCCCGGACGGCTCATTGCCGTCGAGGGCCTGGATGGCTCCGGAAAGTCCACGCAGGTGCACCTGCTCAAGAAGTGGCTCGAGCAGCAGGGCTGCAAGGTCTTCTTCTCCGAGTGGAACTCCTCCGCGCTCGTGAAGAGCGCCACCAGCAAGGGCAAGAAGCAGAATCTGCTCACCCCCACCACCTTCAGCCTCATCCACGCGACCGACTTCGCCGATCGCTACGAGCGTCAGCTGGTGCCGCTGTTGCGCGCTGGATACGTGGTGCTGTGCGATCGCTACATCTTCACGGCCTTCGCGCGGGACGTGGTCCGGGGCTGTCCGCCCGACTGGGTCCGTGGCGTCTACTCCTTCGCCGCGCTGCCCGACATCACCTTCTTCTTCCGTGCCGATCTCGAGGTCTCGCTCGCACGCATTCTCGACAACCGCCCGGTCCTCAAACATCACGAGGCAGGGATGGACATGAACCTGTCCACCGACCCCTACGAGTCGTTCCGCATTTTCCAGGGCCGCATCTTCGAGCAGTACCTGGCCATGAGCACCGAGTTTGGGTTCACGCTGGTCGACGCCAATGCGCGGATCGAGGAACAGCAGGGTCTGGTGCGCAAGCTGGTGCAGGCCCGCATCGGCATCGACCGCTATTCGCACGGCCGGCCAGACTGAGTCCTTCAACCGCAACCCGACATGCCCGCCCGCTCCCGCACCGCCGCCCGGACCAAGTCCCGCCGACCCGACACGTCCGCGCTGGAGTCCGCCGTGGTCGTGCCCTCGCCCTCTGCCAAGCGCTTCTTCGGACGCGGCATCCCGGGCGAAGAGGTCGCGAAGCTCAACGGAAAGTTGATCGTGGTGGAGGGGGCCGACGGTTCGGGCCGTTCGACACAGATTTCACGCCTCGTGCAATGGCTTGAGGGCACCGGTCACGCGACGCTTCAGGTGGGCCTCAAGCGGTCCACGCTGGTCAGCGAGGAATTGGAGCAGGCCCAGCACGGGAACATCCTGTCGCGAACCACGCTGTCGCTCTTCTATGCGACGGATTTCGCCGACCAGATGGAGAACGCCATCCTCCCGGCGCTGCGGGCGGGATTCATGGTGCTGGCCGATCGCTACATCTACACGCTCATGGCGCGCGATCTGGTGCGCGGCATGGATGAGGCGTGGTTGAAGAACCTGTACGGCATCGCGCTGGTGCCCGATGCGGTGTTCTACCTGGATGTCCGTCCCGAACAGCTGGTGCAGCGGGTCTTCGCCAAGAATCAGGCCCTCGACTACTGGGAGAGCGGCATGGACCTGGGGTTGTCGCGCGACATGTTCGACAGCTTCCTCAAGTACCAGGCGCTGATGCGGGACTCCTTCCGCCGGCTGCAGAAGACCTACGCGTTTTCGATCGTGGACGGCGAGCGCCCGGCCTCCGAGGTCAGCGATGAACTGAAGGAGAAGATCGAGGCCGTGCTGGAGGGCCGCTGAGCTGGTTCGGCCAGGTGCAGTCCGATCCCTCAAAGCAAAAACGGCGGCGGGAAATTCCCGCCGCCGTTTTGTTTCCGGCAGGAGACTGCCGGTTCAGTTGAACTTGTTCTTCTTGTACGCGCCCATGGCGGGGGCGGTGGGATTCACCTCGGGGCCGAAGTAGCGGAGGCAGACCAGGGGCTCGGTCTCGCTGGTGTTCTCGAAGGTCACGCCAGCCTTCGCACCGTCCTCGGTGCAGAAGTATTCGTCCTCGGTCAGCTCGTTGAAGCGGATGAGCTTCGGACTGACCAGCGGCTGGCCGTTGATCTTGCCGCTGCCCTGCACGCAGATGAGACCGTAGGCGCCGGTGTCCTTGATGACCGCCTTGGAGCCCGGATCCACGGTGAGTTCCTTGGCAGTAAAGAGCTGCTCGCCGTCCACCTTGCCGTACACGATCCAGCGATCGACATAGCCCTCGCTGCGGGTGTCCGCAACGGGCACGGGCTCGAGGTAGTGGTTGTCCTTGAAGTTCGGGTCGACGTTCTTGTCCCAGTCGAGCTGGTCGACGATGAAGTCGATGTCCTTGTGCTTGCTCTTGGGCATGTCCTTCACGAGCAGGCTCCAGGGCACTTCGCGGCCTTCCACGAGGTTCTGGTACATGCCGAACACGTCGCTGCCCCACTGCGGCTCGTAGGTGCAGAGGCTGCCCGGGGCGTGGAGGATGCAGGGGTCGATGAGCCAGCCGCTGCCGACCTTGAGGCGGTAGGCCTTGGAGAGGTCGAGGATGCCGTTGTCGCCCTTGTTCCAGTTCTCGATGCACTTGCGAACCTGCGCCTTGGTGGTGCCGGGTTCGAAGCCCATGAAGGTGTACGGGAAGTTGTTCCCGACGTTGTTGTGCTGCGGCGGGAAGTAGTAGCTCTCCGGCTTGCCTTCCTGGCCCACCAGCTTGGCCTGCTTGGCGCTCTGGTGCATGTGGTGGGGGATCGGCCCCATGTTGTCGAAGAACTTCGAGTACACCGGCCAGCGGCTGTACTTCTTCCAGATCGCCTTGCCGATCAGCAGGGCGCCGGTGTCGGCGACGGCCTGCTGGAGGGTGAAGCGCTGCTTGCCGACCACGCAGTAGCTCAGGCCTTCGTCCCAGGCGCGGCCCTCGTTGGCGGTCGGCGTGGTGGAGGCGAACCAGCGCTCATCGATGCCGCCGCGGTTCAGGCCGTAGGCGTAGGTGTCGTCGGGGTGAAGCTTGATGCGCAGGCCCGGCTGGAGGAACGAGCGGGGCACCCAGGCCGGAGCCAGGCGGAGCAACCCGCCGGTACGGGCGAGTTCGGCCTCCACGAGGCCGGCGGTGTTCTTCTTGACGGTCTTGAGCTGTTGGACGGTGTTGAGACTCATGGGATGACTGGAATTCGCTGCAGACGCTGCACTGAGTTGCCATGCGACCCGGCAAAACAGCGCCTAAAACTCCCGATTTCTCGGGACCTGTCGGCGTGGGGAAAGAGTAACGGCACCCCGCCAACCCCTGCCAAGGAAAAGCGGGATGGAAAAGCCTGAAACCTTCCCGGAGGCTGCCGGGTGGTCCCAGTGGAAAGCAGCCGGCAATTTCCCTGCGGATTTGCCGCATCCGGCTGCGTCCGAACGCCCGACATGAAGACACATCCATTCCTACCGAACCGTCCCGCATTGCTTGCCGTCCCCCTGCTGCTCCTCGGCGTCGCCGCCGCCGGCTGCATCCACACCGAGGAGACCGTCACCCGAGATGAGCCCCGCGTGAAGGTGGAGTTTGAAAACGAAACGGCCGGCCGCGTGTTCTACGAGGCCCTGAGCCGCTACAACGGTAGCCACTCCCGCCGTGAATCCTCCGCCGAAGTGGAGATCCCCCTCGTGTTCGGCCATAAGACCAAGACCGTCCGCGGTCCGAACACCGCTTTCAACGATGCGGTCCAGCGCGCCGACACCAACCGGGACGGCCGGATCACCGAGACCGAAGCCCGGATCTACTCCGACACGGTTCGATAGACTGCGACCTCAATCGGATTTCCATTTAACGGGCGGGCTGTCGGAAAGCGGGTAACCAAGCAGGAGCGAACCCCCGCTGATGTCAGTCCGTCCGGCTTCTTTCCGGTCGTTCAGAGCCCCTTGGTCGGAGGCGTTCCATTCGCCGGGGGCGTGTGTTCCGCCTCCCACTGTTCGAAGTTTCCATCCGCCGAGAAATGCATCTCGGAGTGTCCATCGGCGAACGCGTACGCCCGCATGTAACCGCGCTCGGTTCGCATGGCCAGGCCATCCTTCTCGCGGGCGATGATGTATTTGTTGGGTTCGCCCAGGGTGTCGATGCGACCGTGGTAGGTGAATTCAAAATGGTCCGGGTTGAGATCCGTCGATTGCATTTCCTTCGGCACCAGGCTGGCGATTTCCTCAAAGGTCTTGGGTAGAACCCCGCCGTGGCTATCGGCATAGAGGTAGGCTCCCAGAGCCCAGCCCTTGATGTAGGTCATCTTGGCGATGGCGATCCGCTTTTGTTCCTCGGCATCGGCGTCGGGTCGATTCGAGGCCTCGCCGGCCCGGGCGGCGCGCAACGTGTTGACCTCGCGGGTCAGTCTGGCCACGTCGTTGGAGAGGACGCGGAGCCGGGCCACTTCCCCACGCAGCCGCAGGAGTTCCGGATCCACGCCAGTGGAACCCGAGGTCAGTGTTGTCGGAGTCGCAGACGTGGCGGTGACTTCCACCGCGGCCACCGCGCGATCGCGTTCCGCTTCGATTTCGCGAAGTTTCTTCTGTTGGAGAACCAGCACGGTGACGAGGGCCGCACTGACAATGCCGACAGTCAGGGTTTTCAAGGTGCTCATGGCAATGAGGGACGTGGTGCCGAGGGAAATGCCGGTGGAAGCGGCGGACAGGGCGGATCGTTAAGACGTGGGTTACGCAGTGAGTCAACCACGTGCCTCGCGGCCCGTCCGCTGGTTTCTGGGCGTTCCGAGTTGCCTTGTAATCAGAGGCCGCGAGTGGGTGGGGTGCCCTTGTCGAGCTGGCTGTGTTCTCGCTCCCAGGTGGAAAAGTCCTCGTCATGGGAACGACGGATTTCGACGTGTCCATCGGCGAATGCGTAGGCGCGATTGAATGCATTCCCGGCCGGGTCTCTGAACACTTCTCGTTCTCGCAGCACGATGATTCGTGCGGGGTCCCTGACCTCGTCCAAACGGCCTTTATAGAGGATTTCGAGTTCGCTTGAACTGAATCCCGGACCGTCTCCGACTTGGAATCCGGCTGCTGTGACTTCCTCGAAGGATTTGGGAAAGACCCCATCGTGTCCCTCCAGGTATTGATGAAACGCATACATCCACGCCTTCAAGTATTGCATCTTTTCAATCCCTTGACGGGCACCATCACCCAATGATTCGGATGTGGAGGAGGAAGCGTTGCGGAGGGTCAGCAGTCGGCTGTTCTCGCTTCGGAGGGAGGCTAGTTCATTTGAGAGGCCACGCAGGCGGGCCACTTCGCCACGCAACCGCAGCAGCTCCGGATCCACGCCCTTGGAGGTCGTCTTCGCAGGGGATGTCACTGGGGCCTCTACAACCGCCACAGCGCGGTCGCGCTCGGCTTGGATCTCGCGAAGTTTTTTCTGCTGCAGAAGCAGCACGGTGACGAGCGCCGCGCCGCCGACGCCGACGGTCAGGGTTTTCAAGGTGCTCATGGCAATGAGGGAGGTGGTGCCGAGGGAAATGCCGGTGGAGGCGGAGGACAGGGCAGTAGCCGCGATGGTGGCCGCCTGCGCCGAGGTGGGGGTGACCTGAATGGCGCCGGCTGCAATGGCCGCGGCAAGGGCTGCCGGCGTGACAATCCGCTGCTTTCGCGCGAGCGATTCGCGGAGTCGGTCGAGCGATCGGCTCAAGCGTTTCTGGGCCGCGTCGGGCGAGATTCCAAGGGCCTCCCCGACATCCTTCAGGCTCCGGCCCTCGAAGAATCGAAGGACCACCGCGTCGCGATCTCGTTCCGTGAGGCAGGTCATCGCCTCGTCGAGCAGGGGCTGAATCTCCCGCCAGGTGGTGTCGGACTCAGACTCGGACTGGACCTCGTTCATGGCGGTGACGGAGTGGTGTTCGCGCTGACGGCGCCGCTGGTCGCTGCGGTTTTGCTCCCCGGCGACCAGACAGGTGGCGCGGTACAACCATCCGGCGAGGATCACGTCCGACGGCAACGTGCGTGCCTTCCGGGCCAGCAGCGTGAACACCTGCTGGGCGACGTCATCGGCCTGATCGGGTGCCATGAGCCGTCGACGTGCAGTGGACACGACCAGGGGCAAATGCCGACGCACCAGCTCCGTGAAGGCCTCCGCGGAGGCCCCGGAACCGTGCTCGGCGAGCAGCTCGTGATCGGTCATCAACAGGGTTATGGCCACCACTGGGAAAAATCCGACAGCGAAAATCAGGACGCTTCGGGGATTGCGGGCCGGGCGGACCCCGGATGCAATCGGCGGTCGTTCCGCTGTTCACCGTAGTGCGTTTCCGGATCTCCCATGGATAAAGACCAGGTTGCCGCCATTCTCAATGAAATCGGGGTGCTGCTCGAATTGAAGGGTGAGAACCCCTTCAAGACCCGCGCGTACACCAATGGCGCGCGGGTGCTGGAGGGATTGGCGGTGTCCCTCGAAACGCTGGTTGCCGAAAACCGTTTGGGTGAGTTGAAGGGGTTTGGCGATGCCCTCCAGGAAAAGGTGGCGACGTTGGTCACTACCGGCCGCCTTCCGTACTACGACACGCTCAAGGCCTCCGTGCCACCTGGGCTCATCGAGATGCTCGGCATCCAGGGCCTTGGGCCGAAAAAGGTGAAGAAGCTGCACGATGAGCTGGGCATCGACACGGTTGAGAAGCTGGAGGCGGCGTGTCAGGCCGGGAAGGTGGCTGCGCTCGATGGCTTTGGGGAGAAGTCCCAGACCAAGATCGTTGAGGCCATTGCGTTCAAGCGTCAGTTCGCCTCGCGCCATCGATTGGTGGATGCGCTCGAAGTCGCCGAACCAATTTTGGAGTCACTGCGCAGCCATCCGGACGTGATTCGGTGCAGCACAGCCGGGAGCATGCGCCGGTGGAAGGAAGTGATTGGCGACATTGATTTCCTGGTGTCCTCGAAGGCGCCCTCGGAGGTAATTGAGTACTTCGTGCAGCAGCCCGGAGTCCGGTCGGTCTTGGCCAAGGGGGAGACGAAGGCGAGTGTGATCCTGGGTGAAGGCATTCAAGCGGACCTTCGCGTGGTGGCCGACGCCGAGTTCCCGTTCGCCTTGGCGTATTTCACCGGAAGCAAGGAGCACAACATTGTCATGCGTCAGCGCGCCATCTCCCGGGGATTGCGCCTGAACGAATACGGTCTCTTCCGCAGCAAGGAGGAAACTCGGGATCCGGCGCTGCGCGTGGCCTGCAACGACGAGGCCGACATCTTTCGTGAGCTGGATCTCGCCTTCGTGCCGCCCGAACTCCGCGAGGACCAGGGTGAGTTTGAGGCCGGTGAAAAGGACTCCCTGCC
>CANGMO010000010.1 GCA_947454295.1 Verrucomicrobiota bacterium
ATCTTCACCTCCATCGCGCAGGCCCGTGAAAACGCCCGCATGGTGCGCGACCAGATCACCGTGGAAATCTGGGAGGAGCTCAACCGCCTTTACCTCTTCCTCAATTCCCCGCGCGCCCGCGAGGTGTGGGATGACAGCCCCTTCGACTTCCTCCAGCAGGTCAAGGCCAGCTCCCTGCAGCTGGTGGGCATCGTGTTCGCCACCGTCGTTCACAACGAGGGCTGGCACTTCATGCAGGCGGGCAAGTTCATCGAACGCGCCGACCAGACCACGCGCATCCTCGACGTCCGTCATGCCTCGCTGCCAACCAAGGGCCTGCCCGCGACAGTAAGCCAGGCCGACGCCTTGGAATGGAGCGCCGTGCTTCGCTCGTGCTCAGCCTGGGACGCCTACAAGGACATCCACGGCGGTGACGTGAGCCCGGTGAAGGTCGCGGAGTTCCTCCTGCTCAGCGACAACTTCCCCCGCTCGGTGCGGTTCTGCGTGGAGGAGCTCGACCACTCGCTTCGCAACATTTCCGGCGTTCCCGCGCGGCGGTTCAGCAACGAGGCCGAGAAGCTCTCCGGCCGGCTGCTGGCGGAAATGGAATTTGGGACCATCGACGAAGTGTTTGCCGTGGGTCTCCACGACTACCTCGACCTCCTGCAGATCAAGCTCGGCAACATCGGCGCCGCGATGTTCAACACCTACATCTTCCAGCCCTTCGTGAACATGGAGGAGGAGATTCTGGTGCAGCAGGAATTCCAGCAGCAGCAGTAGTAGCCGACGTCAGAAGGCGGATCCCCCAAGCCAAGGACCTCTCCCTTGGCTCCACGGGTGCCCCACCCGTGACTTTCGACCTTCGACTTTGGACTTTCGACTGCGCCCAAGGACGGCTGTGATGCCAGCCGCCATGCATCTCTTCCGCAAGCTGCTCCCCGCGGTCCTTCTGTTCGTGACTGCCTCATCCCTGGCCGACGACTGGCCCCAGTGGCTCGGACCGCAGCGCGATGGCATCTGGCGCGAAACCGGCATCCTCCAGAAATTCCCGGCAGGTGGACTGACCCCGAAATGGCGCGTTGAACTCGGCGCCGGCTACTCCGGACCCTCCGTGGTTGCGGGCCGGCTCTACGTCATGGATCGCATCGTGCCCACCAATGCACCCAAGGCAAAGAGCGCCTTCGATTTCACCCGCATCCCGGGAACCGAGCGGGTTCGCTGCTTCAACGCCGCGGACGGCAAACCCCTGTGGACCCACGAGTATGACTGCCCCTACACGGTGAGCTACGCCGCCGGGCCGCGCGCCACACCGCTGGTCGCCGGGGGACGCGTCTACTCGGTCGGCACGATGGGCAATCTCACCTGCCTCGATGCCAAGACCGGCCGGTTGCTCTGGAGTCACGATTTCAAGACCGAGTACGGCCTAAAGATCCCCACCTGGGGCGTGTCCGCGAATCCGCTGCTGGAGGGCAACCAGTTAATCTGCCTGGTGGGCGGCGAGGGAAGCGTCGCGGTGTCCTTCGACCGGGTCACCGGCAAGGAACTCTGGCGGGCCCTGTCGGCGCGGGAACCGGGCTATTGCCCCCCGACCGTCTACGAGTTCGGTGGCCGACGGCAGCTCATCCTGTGGCACGCCGAGGCGGTGAACGGATTGGATCCCAAGACCGGCCGCGTGCTCTGGACCATCCCGTGGAAACTGAACTACGGCATGTCCATCGCCACCCCGCGCAAGATGGGGGAACAGCTCTTCCTGACCTGCTTCTACAACGGGTCCATGATGCTACGCTTCGACAAGGGCAGCGAGGCACCCAGCGTCGTCTGGCGCACGGAGAAGATGAGCGAGCGGAACACCACGCACCTCAATTGCACGATGAGCACCCCGTTCATTGAGGCCGGTCACATCTACGGGGCATGCAGCTACGGACAGTATCGATGCCTCCGCGCCGACACCGGGGAGCGGCTGTGGGAGACCTACGCGCCGACCAGCGGCAAATCCGAGCGCTGGGGCAATTGCTTCACGGTGAAGAATGGCAATCGCTTCATTCTCTTCAGCGAAACCGGCGACCTGATTTTCGCGAAACTGTCGCCGCAGGGATACGACGAGATCAGCCGCATGCACCTGATCGATCCGGTGAACACCGATCCCGGCCGCGGCGTGGTCTGGACCCACCCAGCCTTCGCCAACCGCCGCGTCTACGTGCGCAACGACCGGGAACTGGTGTGCGTGGATTTGGCCGGAAAATAGACACCGCGCCCGGCGATCCCCTCGAGTCCCGCCGCGAACCAACCCGAGCTCCAGCCTGAGCGAGGCGGCATCGTTGGCATGCACATCGCACCTACGGAGCTCCCGAATCCCGGTTCGATTCGAATCTACAGCGAGGACGCACCTCTGGTGCTGCCGCTGACATCCCAAGCTGGTTTCACATCTAAATCGAATCAAACACCCCTCCGCGACCCGGCAGGGGAAACTTCCCCCTTTGCACCCTCGGCACTGGCGCTAGCCTTGCGGGGTCATGACGCCCTCCAAGACGGCCCTCTGGAACCGCTTTCAGCAGCAGTATTTCGAGCATCCCGAGCTCGGACTTGCCATCGACCTCAGCCGGGTCGATTTCCCGGACAGCTTCCTGAGCCGCATGGAGCGGCCGATGCAGCGCGCACTGATCGCCATGGCCGAGCTGGAGAAGGGCGGCATCGCCAATCCCGACGAACGCCGCATGGTGGGCCACTACTGGCTTCGTAACCCCGGCCTCGCCCCGACCGCCACCATCGCCGACGAGATCCGCAAGACCACCGATGACGTTGAGGCGTTCGCCGCAGCCGTACACGCCGGAACGATTGCCGGCGCGGGCGGATCGTTTGCCAACGTGCTGGTCATCGGCATCGGCGGCAGCGCCCTCGGGCCCCAGTTCGTCTCGCGCGCGCTCGGCCAGCCCGCGACCGACAAGCTGAAGTCTTGGTTCTTCGACAACACCGATCCGGACGGCATGGACCGGGTCCTCGAGGAATTGTCCGGGCAGCTGGGACGAACCCTTTGTGTGGTAATTTCCAAGTCGGGCGGCACGCCCGAGACCCGCAACGGCATGCTGGAGGCCCGCGCGGCGTACCAACGCGCCGGACTCGATTTCGCGAAGCACGCGGTCGCGGTCACCGGCATCGGCAGTGCCATGGACAAGGAAGCGGTGTCGCAGGGATGGATCCGTCGCTTCCCGATGTGGGACTGGGTCGGCGGCCGCACCAGCGAAACCAGCGCCGTGGGACTGCTTCCCGCCGCACTTCAGGGTCTCGACATTCGCGGCATGCTGGAGGGAGCCAAACGCTGCGACGAAGCCACCCGCCGCACCGAGGTGCACAAGAATCCGGCCGCCCAGCTGGCCTTGATGTGGTACTTCCTCGGCGAAGGCCGCGGCTCCAAGGACATGGTGGTGCTGCCCTACAAAGATCGCCTGGAACTCTTCGCGAAATATCTCCAGCAGCTCGTCATGGAATCGCTGGGCAAGGAGCTCGATCTCGACGGCCGCATCGTGAACGCCGGCATCGCCGTGTACGGCAACAAGGGCTCCACCGACCAGCATGCCTATGTCCAGCAGCTGCGCGAAGGCGTGCTCAACTTCTTCGTGACCTTCATCGAGGTGCTGCAGGATCGCAAAGGATCGAGCCTGGAAGTCGAACCCGGCGTCACCAGTGGCGACTTCCTCAGCGGCTTCTTCCTCGGCACGCGCGCCGCGCTGTACGAGAACGGCCGTCAGAGCATCACTCTCACGGTGCGCGACGTCTCGGGATTCAGTGTGGGCCTGCTCATCGCCCTGTTTGAGCGCGCGGTCGGGCTGTACGCCTCGCTGGTGAACATCAACGCCTACCACCAGCCGGGCGTGGAGGCGGGAAAGAAGGCGGCGGCCATCGTGCTCGCGCTGCAGACCCGGGCCACCTCGCACCTTGCGTCCAATCCGTCCAAGGCGTTCACCGCCGGTGAACTCGCCGCGGCGATCGACCGCGCGGAGGAGGCGGAGACGGTGTTCAAGATCCTCACCCACCTGGCCTCCAATCGCCGTGGGGTCACCACCGCCGGCGGCAGCGGCACGAGCACGCTGTTCCAGCACGCGGGCTGAGCGCCCGCGCTTCCACGCATGCGAGCCTGGCTGCTCCGGATCCACCTGTACGGCGGCCTGCTTTGCGTGCCGTATCTGGTGATTTTCGGGCTGAGCTCGCTGCACTTCAATCACCAGTTCGCCTTCGCCCGAACCCCGGCCAACGCGCCCACCAATCGCTGGGAGCGCGGCATCGGCACGATTCCCGGTAGTGACGCCGCGAAGGCCACGGAGGCGGTTCGGGACCGGCTCGGCCTCATGGGCTGGCCGCTGCCTTGGGAAACCAAACGCGATTCCGACGGCAGTCTCCACTTCCCGATGGAACGCCCGGGAATGAAGTACCGAATCGACGTCAACGCCGCCGATGGCGTGGCCCATGTGCAGGAAATCCGGAAGGGATTCTGGTCGGTGTTTCTGTCGCTGCACGCACTCACCGAGCTGCCCAATTCGCGACTGATGTCCGGCTGGGGCGTGTACACCGAGGTATGCACCGCAGTGGTGCTGTTTTCGGCCGCGTCCGGAATCTGGCTCTGGTGGAGCGCACGACGCGACCGCCGCTTCGGCGCCACCTCCCTCGGACTCGGCCTGCTCGGATCCGCCGGCTTCATCTTCTACGTCGTGCTTCACGGATGAACGTGTTCCCCGTCATACGCCGACTGCATCTGATTGCCGGGCTCGTCCTGCTGATCTGGGTGGCAATGTATTTCGCCACCGGCTGGGTGATGATCCACGAGCCGTGGTTTCCGCGCGGTCCGCACAAGAACACCACGAACGCCCCGCTTTCGATCGGTGGCCCTGTGGCAACGGCTGAGTTCGTGAAGCAGCTCGAGGATGCCCACGGCATCCACGGTCAGCGTCGCGCCCCCAAGCCTCTGGCCAAGGGAGCCTGGCAATTCAGCTGGGTCCGCCCAGGCGAAAACGCCGAGGCGGTGGTAACTGTGGACCTGAAGGAAGTCAGTATCACCCGGACCCACTTTGATCCGGCAGGCTGGGCCCACGGCCTGCATCGCCTTCACGGCTACCGCGGCGGATGGCCGTATTGGATCTGGGCGGCATTCATGGACCTCGCCAGCGCCGCGATGATCCTGTTCGCCCTCAGTGGCGTTTATCTGTGGTGGAAGATCACCCCAAACAAACTGCCAGGGATGCTATGCCTGGGAGCGGGCATCGGCTTCACCACCGCCATCGTCCTCCACCTTTCGTAGGCGGATTCCAAACCTGGAGCGCCGGCATCCTGCCGGCGCTCCGTGAAACTCGCGACCTCGCGGTCGGAGTTTAGAATCCTTCCATGCCGATCACGCGGAGGACTTCCTCGAGGGTGGTCTCGCCGACCAAGACGCGACGGAGCCCCTTCTGCCAGAGCGTTTGCAGTCCCTCTGCCTGAGCGAGCTCCTGAAGTTGCCGGGTGGGGCGCTTCTCCAGGATGGCTTCGCGGAGGGCTTCCCCGACGGTGAGCATTTCCGTGACGGTGACCCGCCCGCTGAATCCGGTGTGATTGCAGGCCGGGCACCCGACGCCGCGCATGAACCCGTTGAACCCAGCCACCTCGGGCGGCATCTGGGACAGCAGCGCCGGTTCCGGAAAATAGGGCTCGGCACATACGGGACAATTCCGGCGAACCAGTCGAACCCCCAGAATACCCATGATCGCGGAGGAGAGCAGGAACGGCTCGATCCCCATGTTGATGAGCCGCGCGAACACGCC
The DNA here is from genome assembly GCA_947454295.1 of Verrucomicrobiota bacterium. Classification (GTDB taxonomy): domain Bacteria; phylum Verrucomicrobiota; class Verrucomicrobiia; order Limisphaerales; family UBA9464; genus CAIVQB01. Next base: position 5,769 of record CANGMO010000010.1, read on the forward strand.
CGCAGTGCTCGACGCATGGATGGTGCTCAAGACAAGGTGACCCGTGAGGCCGGCCTGCACCGCGATGTTCGCGGTCTCCGAATCGCGGATCTCACCAATCATGATGACCTGCGGGTCCTGTCGCATGAGCGAACGCAGAGCCACTGGGTAGGTGTAGTCGCGGGCCGGGTTGCACTGCGACTGGGCGATCAGGGGTAGATTGAATTCCACCGGATCCTCGACCGTGGCCACACTGATACTCGGTCCTGCCCGTTCGATGACGTGATGCAGGGCTGCGTAGATCGCCGTGGTCTTACCCGAGCCGGTAGGACCGGTGAGCAGCATCAATCCGGTCGGCTTCTGGAGCAGGGCCTTGAAGGTCACCAGCGAATCTTCCTCCATGCCGAGGTTGTCGAGGTCGAAACTTCGGCCCTTGGGATCGAAGATTCGGGCCACCACCTTTTCCCCGCGAATGGTCGGAAAGGTCGATATGCGCAACACCACATTGCCCGCCTCCTCGAAGGTGTTGGCACGACCCTCCTGCGGCAGGATGGTCTCGTGGCCAATCAGGTTGGCCATGATTTTCAAGCGACCCACAATCTTGGGCAGCAGGTCGCTGGGGAGATGCACCAGTTCGTTCAGCACGCCGCTCAACCGCACCCGCACCGCAATGGAGCTTTCCCAGGGCTCAATGTGGATGTCCGAGGCCCCAGCCTTCACGGCATCGATGATCACGCAATCCACCAGCTGAACGACGTCGATCTCCTCATCGCCGGTGACGGTCTGCAGAAAGCGGGTGGTATGGGAACTCATGCAATGGGGTCTGGTTCAGTTTCCTTGTCGGCGTCGAATGGCGGGCCGGGACGTCTGCGGCCGATGGAATCGATTCCCGGGAGGCGACGCCAGCAGCTTTCCTGAGTTCCCTTCCGGGTCCTCCGCCCCGCCACGACAGGCCATCGACCCGGATTGGATCCGTCCGTTCAACCTGGGTTCGGGAGATTCGGTCACGAAGTCCGGTAGCCAGGCTGCCGTCTGGAGGGCCAAACTCCGCACAAGACGGTGACCGGCCGCCACTCCCAACCGCGAACGCACCGGCCTTCCGGGTTGGCGTTTTCCCGGAACTGTGGCACGATCCGCCTCAGTGGGCCGGAGGGTTTCACCCGGGTCGCACCCCAATGATGTCCAACGCAACACCCGGCTCCGAGCCGCGCCAGCACTCGTGTCTTTACGAGTGCTCGGTGCTGCATGAACGCCGGGTTCCCCGACGGCATCGCTTCGAGTACCGCATCTTCATGATGCTGCTGGATCTCGACGAACTCCCCCAGCTGGAGCGGTCGCTCCGCAGCTTCGGCCACCGGACCGCCGGTCTGCGGCCGTACCGGTTCCTAGATTCCGACCACCTCCAGTACCCACCACCAGCTCCTGGTGCGCCGCCAATCCCACTGCGGGCCTCGCTGACCGCGTGGCTGGCACAGCAGGGAGTCACCATCCCCAGCAATGCCCGCATTCGTCTGCTCACGCTCCCTCGGGTGCTCGGGTACGTGTTCAATCCGGTCAGCTTCTACTTCATTCACGATGAGGCCGGGCAGCCGCTCGCCGCCGTGGCAGAAGTGCAGAACACCTTCGGCGAGCTCAAGCCCTACCTGGTGCCGATAGACAGCACCACGGGCACGGCGGGACGATTTCGCTGCGTGGTTCCCAAGGAATTCTACGTGTCGCCGTTCATCGGACTCGACCTCCGATTCGACTTCCGCCTGCAAAACCCCGGAGAACGGTTGGTCATCGGCGTGAACGACCTCGACGCCGACGGCACCACGCATCTTGTCAGCACCCTTACCGGGTCCCGTCGACCGCTGACCGACCACGATCTGCTCGCCGTCACCGCCCGGTATCCGTTGGTGACTCTGCGCGTGATCACTCTCATTCACTGGCACGCCCTGCGCCTGTGGCTCAAGCGGCTGCCGTGGCATCGCAAGGCGGATCATCCGGAGCTGCAGCGAAACGTGCTCCGCCCCCATGCCTCCCTCGCTCCGGTCGCACCTCCAGTTTCCTGAATCGTGTCTCCATCCATGTCCAACCCCCGTCCCCTTCTGGCCGTTATCCTGTGTGCCGTGGCTCTGGCTCCCGCGCTTCAGGCCGCCGATTGGTCGTCCTGGCGCGGTCCTAATCGCGACGGCATCACCACGGAGACCACCTGGTCCAGCGACTGGCAGGGTGACGGCCCGAACCGGCTGTGGAAGGCGAACGTCGGTGTGGGCTTCTCCTCCATGGTGGTTGCCGAAGGCCGCCTGTTCACGATGGGCTGGGAGACCAACGCCGATCACGTGATCTGCCTGGACGCCGTCACCGGCAAGACGCTTTGGTCGCATCAGTACCCGGAGGTGCTGGGTGACAAAATGTACGAAGGCGGCCCCAATTCGACCCCGCTGGTGGTCGGATCGCGACTCTTCACGGCCAGCAAATCCGGCAATCTCCACTGCTATGATGCCAGCACCGGCAAGGTGCTGTGGAACCTCAATCTGGAGAAGGTGATCGGCGCCAACGTGCCCATGTGGGGCATTTCCGGCGCGCCGGTGCTCGCCGATTCCAAGACCCTGCTCTTCAACTACGGCCCGCACGGAGTCGCCGTCGAACCGGAGTCGGGACGGCTCTTGTGGCAGTCGGGGACCAACAAGGACATGAGCTTCACCGCTCCGGTGGTGACCACCTTGAACGGGCAACCAACCGCCCTGTTTCACATGTCTGAGGCGCTCGTAGCGGTGGAGCCGTCCAGCGGAAAGCCGCTGTGGCAATCCAAGTTTGGACAGGGGTATCGCACCCATTGCTCGGATCCCGTCGTCAGCGGAAATCGAGTGTTCATCAGTTCCGGGGATGACGGCGGCGAACTGCTGCAGATCGACGGCACCTCGGCCAAGCGGGTGTGGAAGAACAAGAATCTGTCCACCTTCACCGGGACCGCGGTGTTGATCGACGGCCACCTCTACGGCCACGAGACCGGCGGCTACAAGCGCGACAATCAGGAACTGCGCTGCGTGGACTTCGCCACCGGCGCGATCCGCTGGGGGCAGAAGGGTTTCGGCCAGGGTTCGGTGATTGCCGCGGGCAATCGGTTGCTCGTGCTTGCCGAGAATGGGGAATTGAGCGTGGTGCGTGCGACTCCGGCCCGCTTTGAATTACTCGCGCGGACCCAAGCGGTGGGCGGTAAGTGCTGGACGGCACCGGTGCTGGCCAACGGGCGAATTTACGTGCGCAATGCGAAGGGCGATCTGGTGTGCCTCGACGTCCGCCCGCGACAAACCGCGAGTCTCGACCTGCCCGCCTCCAATCCACTCTGACCGTGAACCGTTCCGAGACCTCCTCCCCGCCCGCGCCCGAGCTCGAGAGCCTGGCCCTCGCCTCGGCCCGTCCGGGTGCCATCGATCGACTCTGCGAATCCCTGGTGTTTCGTGCGCTGTCCCCGATGACCCGCGGTCGGCTTACCCTCCACCTTCCCAACGGCTCCACGCGCCAGCTCGGCACCGGACACGACGGTCCCGAGGCGCAAATGCACATCCACAGCGCCCGCTTCTTCCGTCGCGGCGTCATCGGAGGCGACATCGGATTCGGTGAATCTTACCAGGCCGGTGAATGGGATTCCCCGGATCTGGCCGCAGTCATTGGATGGTTCTGCGCCAACGCCGACAGCGCCCCCACCTTCAGCGGCACCGCCAATCGCGATCCCTTCACCAACATCGGCCGCGTCGCGAACTGGCTCCGGCACCGGTTCAATCGGAATAGCCTCAAGGGATCGAAGGCCAACATCCACGCCCACTACGACCTGGGAAATCCGTTCTACTCGCTCTGGCTGGATCCCACGATGACCTACAGCGCCGCGCTGTTTGAATATCCCGACCAGGATCTTGCTGCCGCGCAATCAGCCAAGTACGAGCGGCTATGCCAGGAATTGCGCCTGCGTCCCTCCGATCACGTGCTGGAAATCGGCTCCGGATGGGGTGGGTTTGCCGAGCACGCGGTGCGTCACCATGGCTGCAAGGTCACCACGGTCACCATTTCCGAGGAGCAGCATCGCTTCGCGGCCGACCGGTTCCAGCGGGTCGGCATCGCGGACCGTGCCGAAGTACAACTTCAGGATTACCGTCTGCTCCGCGGGAAGTTTGATCGCATCGTCAGCATCGAAATGCTGGAGGCGGTCGGGGACGAATTTCTCGAAACCTACTTTGGCAAGGTGCAGTCGCTGCTGGGACGCGATGGCCTGTTTGCCGCCCAGTTCATCACCTGCCCGGACGCCCGCTATCACGAACTGCGGCGCGGCGCAGACTGGATCCAGAAGCACGTGTTCCCGGGTTCACTGCTGCTCTCGATGAATCGCGTGGGCCAGGCGATCCAGCGCACGGGATCCCTTTCTCTCCACTCACTGCAGGACCTGGGTCTCGACTACGCCAAAACACTGCTGCAATGGCGCCAGCGCTTCAATGCGCAGCTCACGGCGGTTCGGGAACTGGGGTTTGACGACCGGTTCATCCGCACCTGGAACTACTACCTCGCCTACTGCGAGGCCGCCTTCGCCTGGCGGAACATCAGCGTCGTCCAGGCCACGTGGACCGGGCCCAACAACCGCTCCCTGCGTTGACCCGCCCATGATTGTCCTCCTGCGTATCGCGTTCACCGGTGTCGTGATGGCGATGCTGTGGGTCACCTCCTGGGCCAGTCTGCAGGTGCCGCTTTGGGAGACGCCACGCGCGGTGGCCACGCACCCGTGGTTCATCGCCACGCTGTTCGACACCTACTTCGGATTCCTCACCTTCTGGCTCTGGCTGGCCTGGCGCGAGCGGGGCGGCCTTCGCAGCGTCGTCTGGCTCGTGGCGATCCTCCTCCTCGGCAACATCGCCATGGCCACCTACGTGTTGATCCAACTCTTCCGCCTGCCCTCCACGGCATCGGTCGATCAGCTCTTCACCCGGCGCACCCGATGATTCGTTCCCGTATTTGCGGTAGGGCGAACCTCCTGGTGAGCCGTGTGGACGGACGCGCATGCCTTCGCCCCAGGGCATCCCAACCGCCATCTACGCGCCCGGCTCGGCAGGAGCCTCGCCCTACCAAAGGCTGTCGCGCTATCGGTGCGTCCTCCCTATTCATCCCTTCAACACTTCAACCCTTCAACGATCTCCCCTTCCCCCCGTGACCCTGGCCCTCGTCATCGCCGCGGGGCTGCTCTTTGTCGTCGCCGAAATGACGGCCACCTTTCTGGCGGCACGTCGGCTCAACAACTTCGGGATCGTGGACGTGGTCTGGTCCCTCGGCTTCACCCCGCTGGTGTGGATCGCCTTCGCGATCGCCTCGCTCCGCACCTATGACGCAAAACTCAATGCGCATCCCGAGTGGAACTGGCCGGCGGCCCTGACCGTCGCCGGGCTCGTGACCCTTTGGAGTCTCCGGCTCGGCATGCACCTGTTCGTGCGAGTGCGCTCCCATCATCCGGTGGAGGACGTTCGCTACGCCCGGCTGCGTCAGGAATGGGGATCCGCCACCAACCAGCGCATGTTCGGGTTCTTCCTGCTTCAGGGAGTCCTTCAACTCGTGCTCGCCACGCCGTGGATCGCTGTTCTCCTCGACACGACGCCCGCCCCCTCCTTCCAGCTCTCCGGCTGGGGGCTCGTGGGCGTGGCGTTGTGGTGGATCGGCCTCATCGGCGAATCCGTCGCCGATCGCCAGCTGGCCCGCTTTCGCTCCAATCCCGCCAACCGCGGCCAGGTATGCCAGCTCGGGCTTTGGAACTATTCGCGGCATCCCAACTACTTTTTCGAATGGCTGATCTGGGTCGCCTACGCCGTCTTTGCCCTGGGATCGCCGTGGGGTTGGATCGGCCTGCTCTCCCCGCTGTTGATGGGACACTTCCTCATCAACGTGACCGGCATTCCCATGACCGAGGCGCTGTCCGTGCAGTCGAAGGGCGATGCCTATCGCGAGTACCAGCGGACCACGAGTGCGTTTGTGCCGTGGTTCAAGGGAAAGGGGTGACCGGTGATCCGTGCGCGGTGATTGCATGACGTTTTCCATGATCGATTCCTTGTTAACCCGGGATGTCTTTCCCGACTTCGTGATTCGCTTTGGAATCCGGCGACTGCTGCGGCAGCGGCTGCAGGAGGAGAACCGCGGAAGCTGGGAGGCGAATCGCGAACACCTGCGCCAGCTCATGGACGGCCTGCGCCAGTCGCCGATTGCCATCGAGACGGCCGCCGCCAATGAGCAGCACTACGAAGTACCCACCCGCTTTTATCAGCTCTGCCTTGGGCCGCGCCTCAAGTACTCGTCCTGCTACTACCCCACCGGCCGCGAAACACTCGCCCAGGCCGAGGAGATCATGCTCGCCCTCACCTGCGAGCGCGCCCAGCTGAAGGACGGGCAGGACATCCTGGAACTCGGCTGCGGCTGGGGATCGCTCACCCTGTGGATGGCCGAGAAGTATCCCCAGGCACGCATCACCGGCGTCTCGAACTCCGCCACGCAAAAGCTCCACATCGACGCCGAGTGCGTCCGCCGCGGGCTGAAGAACGTGACCATCGTCACCTGCGATGCGAACCGTCTCGAACGCACGGCCGCGACGTATGATCGCGTGGTGTCGGTCGAGATGTTCGAGCACATGAAGAACTATGAACGGCTGCTGGCGAACATCGCCCGGTGGCTCAAGCCCGACGGACGCCTCTTCGTGCACATCTTCACCCATCGCGAATTCGCCTATCACTTCGTGGCCCGCGATGCGTCCGACTGGATGAGCCGCTACTTCTTCACCGGCGGCATCATGCCGAGTGATGATCTCCTGCTGCACTTTCAGCGCGACGTCGAACTGGTCGATCACTGGGTCGTGAACGGCCAGCATTACGGGCAAACCGCGGAGCACTGGCTGGAGAACATGGATCGCCACGAACCCGAAATTCGCCGGATCTTCGCCGAAACCTACGGTGCCGATCAGGAAACCAAGTGGTGGGTCTACTGGCGCGTCTTCTACATGGCCTGCGCGGAACTGTGGAATTTCCGTTCCGGCAACGAGTGGGCGGTGAGCCACTACCTGTTTCGTCCGCGGGAATAGCGCCAGGCAAGGCACTTCAAACCGCAGCTGAGCGGAGTTCGCGAATCCGCATTGCCACCTTCGCTTGGTACGGCAGGATTTCCCGCCGTGAACCCGTCCCTTCGTTACGCCGCGGCCATCGCGCTCGCGATCCAGTGCCTGGCACCCGTCGTCAGCCGCGGTGCCGACACGCTCGTGCCCACCTCCATGCTGTCGCTGTCGGATCCCGACCTGGAGATCACGGTGTTCGCCACCTCCCCGCAGCTGAGCAATCCGACGAATCTCGACTTCGACAAGGACGGCCGGGTGTGGGTCGCCGAAGGGGTCAACTACCGCGGCCACTACAATCGCCAGCCGGAGGGCGATCGCATCGTGATCCTCGAAGACACCGATGGCGACGGCGTGGCCGACAAGCGGTCGGTGTTTGTCCAGGACCCCGAGCTGCGCGCACCCATGGGCATTGCCGTGATCGACAACCGGGTGGTGGTCTCCATGGCGCCGAACCTGATCGTCTACACCGATGTGAACCGCGACGGGAAGTTCGACCCTGCCGTGGACAAGAAGGAGGTTCTGCTGACCGGATTCAACGGCCGGAAGCACGATCACACGATCCACAGCGTCACCGTCGGTCCGGACGGCCAGTGGTACTGGAACTCGGGCAACACCGGCGCGATGTTCACCGACAAGTCCGGCAAGACCTTCCGCATCGGCAGCGCCTACGACCCGACCTATGGCGGCGGCAAGGCGGACCTGGGTTGGGAGCCCACCAAGATCGCCGGCATGAAGTCGGATGACGGTCACGTGTGGATCGGCGGCTTCACCGCGCGCATGAATCCCGACGGCTCGGGTGTCCACATCATCGGCCACAACTACCGCAACAGCTACGAGCAGACCGTCACCGCGTACGGCGATGTCTTCCAGAACGACAACGACGATCCCCCCGCCTGCCGCACCACCTTCCTGCTCGAGTTCGGGAACGCCGGATTCTGCTCCTTCGACGGCAAGCGTTCCTGGGGTGCCGATCGCCGGCCCGGGCAGAGCATTCCGGTGGCCGAATGGCGTCAGGAAGATCCAGGGACCATGCCTTCGGGCGACGTGTATGGCGGCGGCTCACCGACCGGCATCACATATGTCGAGGAGAGCGCACTCGGGGATAAGTACCGCGGGCTGCTGCTGAGCTGCGAACCGGGGCGCAATGTGGTGTTCGGGTATTATCCGAAGGCCGCGGGTGCGGGCTTCGACCTGAAGCGCTTTGATTTCGTCACCAGCAATCGCGAGGGCGAATTCGCCGGCACCGATTTCAAGGGCGGTCGCAATGAGGCGCGGACACTCAAGACCATGTTCCGTCCGAGCGACGTGGGCGTGGGTGCGGATGGCGCGGTGTACGTGGCCGACTGGTTTGACGCCCGCGTTGGCGGCCATGCCGACTGGGATGATTCCACCTCCGGCACCATTTACCGCATCACCCGCAAGGGCACGCATCCCAAGGCACCAAAACTGGATCTCTCGACGGTCGATGGCGCCATCGCCGCGCTGAAGAGCCCGGCCGTGAATGTCCGCGGCGCTGCGTTCTACGCCTTGCAGCGGTTTGGCCCCAAGGCGGTCCCGGCTCTGAACAAGTTGCTCCGCGACTCCAATCCCTACGTTCGCGCCCGCGCGGTTTGGGCCTTGGCGCAGGTCGCGCCGAAGGGACTGACCACCGTCCAGGGATTGCTGCGGGACAATGATTCTGCCACCCGCATCGTCGCCTTCCGTGCCGTGCGCCGTGCCACGGAAGAGCAACGATTCTTGGGTCAAATCTCGCGGACGGCCTTCCTCGCCACCGCGCTGAAGCTGGCCTCAGACCCTTCCCCAGCCATCCGCCGTGAAGTTGCCCTTTCGCTGCGAGACCTGCCGTTCTCCGACACCCGCGCACACTTCATCGCGCTGGCCAAGGGCTTTGACGGACAGGATCGCACCTACCTCGAGGCCTTCGGCACCGGCGCCGCCGGCAAGGAGGCGGAAGTGTACGAGGCCGTCCGACAGGCGCTCACCGACACCACGGGAACGGTCGGCGTTCTCTTCTGGTCGCCGGCCTTCGCCAATCTCGCGTGGCGGTTGCATCCGGAGGCCAGCGTCGAGGGCTTCAAGGCCCGGGCCTTGAGCACCGCGCTGCCCGACTCCGCCCGCAAGGCCGCCACGACGGCCATCGGCTACAACGACAACGCCGCCGGTGCCGCCGCGATGCTCGAGATCGCCGCCAAGACCGACAAGGCCATCAAGGCCGAGGCGATCTGGTGGTTGCTGAACCGCAAGGATTCCACCTGGAAGGACTTTGGTGTGAACGAGGCGCTCAAGGCCCGGGGCATCTACAATCCCGACGCCATCGAACTCACCGAGGCCACGGTTCCCGCGGCGGACGCGCCGAAGTTCTCGGTCGCCGACGTCCTCAAACTCTCCGGCGACGCCAAGCGCGGCGCCGATCGCTTCCAGTCCATCTGCGCGAGCTGCCATCGCGCCGGTGACATCGGTGCCGAGTACGCGCCCAATCTCACCGGATGGGCCCGCCGCCAAACCCCGGAGGTGTTCGCCAACTCGGTCATCAATCCAAGCGCCGACATCGCCAGCGGATTCGCCGGCACCGAGGTTCACACCAAGGATGGTGTGGTCATCGACGGCCTCGTCCTGTCGGAGGGCGACCCGCTCATCATCCAGTCAGCCGGCGGCCTGACCCAGATGATTCCCAAGGCGCGGGTCGCGTCGCGCAAGGCGCTGGGCCGTTCCCTGATGCTCAGTGCCGACCAGCTGGGCCTGACCCCGCAGGATCTCGCCGACCTCGCCGCCTACCTGCGAACCCGCTGAACCAAACCGCGGAGGAATCGACCACGGATGGACACAGATAAGCACAGATGCTGAGAGGGAAGAGACACCCACTCCAAGCCAGCATGGCCCTGATCGATTGATCGATCTCTACAGGCTTCTTCACAGGCTGTTTCCTATCTGTGTTCATCTGTGTCCATCAGTGGTTTCACTCCGTCTTCACGAGTA
>CANGMO010000011.1 GCA_947454295.1 Verrucomicrobiota bacterium
CCCCTTCTGCGCCCGCACCGGCCGGCTCTATCCCGCAGAATTTGTCACCAGCGACACCGGCACCGGTTTTGTGCACATCGCCCCGGGCCACGGCGCGGATGACTATCAACTGGGTCTCAAGGTCGGCCTGCCCATCTACTGCCCGGTCGATGACGAAGGCCGTCTCGGACCCACCTCCGATCTTCCGCGCGAGCAGCAGCTGCCAGAGTCACTGGTTGGCAAGTCGGTGCTCGAAAAGAACAACCGCTCCGACGCCAACGATGCCGTCCTCGCCCTGTTGACCGAAAAACAGGCGCTGGCACATCGCGAGGATTATCCCCACAGCTATCCGCATTGCTGGCGTTCCAAGACGCCGATCATCTTCCGTGCGGTGGATCAGTGGTTTATTGGAGTGGATAGACCAGCGACTTCGGAACAGCCAACGACTGCCCATCCAACTCTTGCGGGGCAACTCCCAGACCGCTTAGACGTGACCACCTCCGACCCTCAGGTCGTTGCGGCGTTCGGGAAAACCGCTGGCTTTGGAAAAGGAATCCGAGGCGCAGCTCTGAATGCCATTGAGCAAGTCAATTGGGTTCCTGAATGGGGAAAGAACCGCATTCAAGGGGCTGTTGCTAGCCGCCCTGACTGGTGCATCTCGCGTCAGCGCACCTGGGGCGTACCCATCCCCGCCTTCTACGACGCCAGCGGGGAGCCAATCCTCAATGCCGACATCGTTCGCCAGGCCGCGGCTCTGATCGCGCAACACGGCAGCAACGTCTGGTTCGCCACGCCGGCCGCCGAATTGTGGAAGCAGTGCCGTCCGGCCAACTGGGCCGGCCCGGAGGCCGTGGCCAAGGGTCACGACACCCTCGACGTGTGGATCGATTCGGGCAGCTCGAGTCGCGCCGTGCTCGCCGCCCGTTCCGAACTGCAGCATCCCGACCGCACCGGTGCCAATGCCTGGCGCGCCGACGTGTATCTCGAAGGCTCCGATCAGCACCGCGGCTGGTTCCAGTCGTCCCTGCTCCTCTCGCTCGCCGGCAACGGCGCAGCGCCGTTCCACACCGTGCTTACCCACGGGTTCATGGTGGATGAGGACCGCGAGAAGATCTCCAAGTCCAAGCAGGGCGAGGGCGGCTATCAAAAGCCGCAGACCGCAGACCGCTACATCAAGGACTACGGCGCTGATGTGCTGCGTCTGTGGGTGGCGTCGCAGGACTACCGAAGCGACATCGTGGTGTCGGAGGAACGTCTCAAGAAGGTGGGCGAAACCTACCGGCTCATCCGCAACACGCTGCGCTACCAGCTCAGCAACCTGTTCGACTTCGATCCGGCACGCGATGCGGTCGCCGATGCGGATCTCACCGGATTGGATCGCTGGATCCTCGGTGAATTCGCGGCCCTGGAATCCGACGTGGACGCCGCGTATCGGAACTTCGAGTTCCACGTGGTCTATCAAAAGATCTCGCAGTTCGTCGCCGTTCAGCTGAGCGCCACCTATCACGACGTGGTGAAGGATCGCCTCTACACCGATCCGGTGAACTCCGCGCGCCGTCGTAGCACGCAGACCGCGCTGCATCGCATGGTCACGCGGCTCTGCCAGATGCTGTCGCCGATGCTCGTGTTCACCGCCGAGGAGGCGTGGGAATTCATCCCCGGTCGCCCCGCCGGTTCGGTGCATGCCTCGGAGTGGACTCCGGCCTCGGTCGCCATCTCGGATGCCGAGCGCGCCCAGTGGGCCGCCCGTCTTCAGCTGCGCGAGGACATGCTCAAGCCGCTCGAAAAGGCGCGTCAGGAAAAGACCATCGGCAAGGCCCTGGATGCCCAGGTGACGCTCCGTGCGACCGCTACGTATCGCGCCACCGTTGATCCCGAGGGCGCCAGCACCGCGCTGCTGCAGGAGCTCGCCAACGTGTCGCAATTGCACTGGGAAACCGCCGAAACGCCGACCGTCGAGGTGGTGGTGGCCAAGGCTTCCGGCGTAAAATGCGATCGCTGCTGGCATTGGGAGACCGACGTCGGCGCCGACGCCGCGTTCCCCGAGTTGTGCCCACGCTGCGTGAAGGCAGTCACCACGGCCGCGCCCGCGACGGCCTGATTCAGGCGCGGCGAAGCGCCCGCTTGGATCCCGTAGCGCGCATGCACTAGGTTTGCCCCGATGCGGATCCTCCTCATCAACGACGTCGCCCGCTACCTCAACGGTGGCGGGAACCGCGTTGTGGTGGAGACGCTGGAGGGCCTGCACGCCCGCGGCATGACCGTGGGCTGCGTCTATCACAGCGGGGAAGCTGCGCTCAGCCCGGGGATCTGGAGCCGGCGCGTCGATGACCGCCAGCCGGCCGACTCGATGCGCGCGCAGATGCGCCAGGCCATCGAGGACTTCCAGCCCGACCTCATTCAGAGCCACAGCACGCAGGTCATGGCGTCCTACCCGGACTGGGTTGAGCGCATTCCCTCCGCGCAGTTCGTGCATGACGAAAGCTGGTTCTGCTCGGGCGGCAATCGCGTGGATCGGAATCTCCAGCACTGCAATCGCGCCCACGGCCTCGCCTGCCTGCCGCTGCACTACACGACCGGCTGCGGTGGCAAATCGCCGATGGGCAACTGGGTCCGGTGGCAATTGGTGGCCTCGCGGATCCATGCGCGGGGCTACCGACATCTTCAGATTCAGGTCGCCTCGCGGTTCATGCGACGTGGCTTCCTGGAGAATGGCTTTCCCGAGCATCGCCTCACGGTGATCCCGCTCTACTCGACCGCCCCGGCCGTCGAGTTGCCGGTGGAGCCGGGGTTGGTGGTGGCCCCGGCGCGGCTCGTGCATCACAAGGGCATCGAGGTGTTGATCCGCGCGCTCCACGGGATTCGCGACCTCCCGTGGCGTCTTGCCGTACCGGGGGACGGCCCGGAGCGGGTGCGGCTGACCGCAGTGATTCGTGAGCTCGGCGTTGAGGATCGCGTGGTGCTCCCGGGTGAGCTGCATCCCGAGGAAGTCGACCGCTGGTATGCCCGCGCCCAAGTCGTCGCCTTTCCGGTGTTGCGTGAGGAGCCGTTCGGCCTGGTCGGCGTCGAAGCCCTGGCCCACGGAAAGCCGATCGTCGCCTTCGCCGGCGGCGCGGTGGAGGAATGGCTCTGGCCCGGTGAGACCGGACTTTCGGTTGGTGAAAAGACGCCAGAGGCGCTGGGCAGCGCCCTGGCGACACTGCTTCGCGATCCCGATCGATGCCTCACCATGGGACGCGCGGCGCGGACGCGTTACGCCGCCTTCACCCGCGACGCCTACCTCGATCGATTGCTCGCCCATTTCCATCAGGTGCGGGCGCAGTTCCATTCGTAGAAACTGCGAACGACCGACAGGCCTCCTCCTTTCGGAGTGCAGCGGGAAGCGAAGCGCCACGCCGCTTTCGACACCGCAACCTCGGCCCCACACGACGAACTACCCTCGGCTGCTTTCGCGCCACAATCCGGTGCGAATCCACTGACGGTGTTCCACCACGCCCGGGACCAAAGCGGGGTCGACGCTGCGCTCTGCCCCCGCACTCCGAAAAGTGGACCGTGTCGCTGGACGCGCCGACCACGTTGAAACCTTTTCATTGCGCGGGATTCCTGTTGGCGGACTCCGGGTGATGAACGAATCATCGGCCGTGCTCGAGCGCGTGTTCCAGCTGGGCCAGCATAAGACCTCGGTTCGCCGTGAGTTCATTGCCGGCATCACCACCTTCGCCGCGATGGCCTACATCCTGGCGGTCAACCCCGGCATCCTCGGCCAGACCGGCATGGACCGCGGGGCCCTCATCACCGCCACCGCGCTGGCCTCGGCGCTGATGACCCTGGTGATGGCGCTGGCGACCAACTATCCCATCGCCCTCGCGCCCGGCATGGGCCTGAACGCCTTCTTCACCTACGGCCTTTGCCTCGGCGCCAAGATCCCGTGGCAGGCCGCCCTCGGCCTCGTGTTCTACAGCGGCTGCATCTTCCTGATCCTCACGCTGACCGGTGTCCGCAAGAAGCTGATCGAAGCGATCCCGCACGAACTCAAGCTGGCCATCACCTGTGGCATCGGCCTGTTCATCGCCTTCATCGGACTCAAGAACGGCGGCATCATCGTGGCCAGCCCGCCCACCTTCGTGAGCCTCGGAGATCTGCATCAACCGGGTCCCCTGCTCGTGCTGGGCGGTATCGTGCTCACCGCCATCCTCGTGTGGCGCAAGATTCCCGGCGCGATCATTCTGGTGATCGCCGCCATCACCATCCTCGGCCTCTTCCTCACCACCACGGGTGCCGATGGCAAGGCCGTGGCCGTGACCTCGCCCCCGTCGGCCATTGTTTCAGCCCCTGCGTCCCTGACCCCGACGTTCCTTCAGCTGGATCTCGGTTACTTCCCGGCCCACTGGCGCCAGTGCCTGCCGCTGCTGCTGGCCCTGTTGTTCGTGGACTTGTTCGACAACATGGGAACCCTGATCGGCGTGTGTCAGCGCGCGGGGCTGCTGGATGAGAAGGGCAACCTGCCCAAGCTCGGCCGCGCCCTGACCGCCGACGCCACCGCCGCCATGGTCGGATCCACCCTCGGCACTTCGACGGTCACGAGCTACATCGAGTCCGCCGCCGGCGTGGAGGCGGGAGGACGCACCGGGCTCACTGCCATCGTCACCGCCGGTTGCTTCCTGCTGGCGCTCTTCCTCAATCCGCTCATCGCCATCATCCCCGCCGCCGCCACCGCGCCCGCGCTGGTAATTGTGGGCGTGTTCATGATGCAGAGCATCGCCGAGCTCGACCTGAAGGATTTCTCCAAGGCGGTACCCGCGGTGATCACCATCCTGGCAATGCCGCTGACCTTCAGCATCGCGGAGGGCATCGCGCTGGGATTCGTGGTCTACGTGCTCTTCGCCCTGGGAATCGGCCGTGCACGTGAAGTGAAGCCGCTCGCCTGGGTCCTCGGCGCGCTGCTCCTCGCCCACCTCATCTGGAAATGAAGTCACCATTTCCCGTGACGCGTTTCCGACTCCTCACGCTCTGGATCAGTCTGCTGCTTCTGGCCGGTTGCGCCACGCCCGTCGCCTCCCGTCGCCCGCTGTACGCCGTCCTTTCGGCCTACGGACCGGAAACCAAGGCCAACGAAGCCGCGCTCATTCCTCCCGGAGCACGCGTGACGATCACGCGGATCCACGGAACCGAGTTCAAGCGGGTGGAGTTCGAGGGCCACGACCTGCTCCTCTTTCCCTCGGGCGTGAGCATGGTGAATGCGGCCATGAACGTGCAGCTGGCACTGGATCATTTTCCGGTCACCCACGTGCTGTTTGCAGGCATCGCCGGCAGCATGAATCCCGCCCACGCCATCGGCGACGTGGTAGTGCCTGAGCGTTGGTATCATCACAGTGAAGGCGCGTACCTGAATCCCAAGCGCGACGGATCCGGCTACGTGCTGCCCCAGTTCTTCGAGCCTCCGTACGAAAACTTCGGCTACTTCTTCCCGGATCACGTGTGGGCCCAACGGGACGGCATGGCCAAACCGGAGCGTCAGGAGTTCTTCCCGGTCGATCCCGACCTGCTGGCCGCCGCGCGACATGCGGCACCGCGTTTCCCGGGCCTGAAGCTGCGCTACGAATCCCGCGATTGCACCGTGTCGGTGGGCGGCAATGGCATTTCGGGACCGGTCTTCATGGACAATCGGGAGTACCGGAAATGGGCCTATAAGGTGTGGAAGGCCGAGTGCCTCGACATGGAATCCACCGCCGTGGCGCAGGTGTGCTGGGTCAACCGCAAGCCCTGCCTCATCGTGCGCTCGTTGAGTGATCTCGCCGGCGGCCAGGAAGGCATCAATGCCGAGGATTTCACCGAGGACATCGTCTCCCGTCACGCCTCCGAGGTCCTGCGCGAAATCATCCGCGACCTGCCGCGCTGAATTGCGGCGGAGCACGCCGGGCATGATCGCCCGCTGAGACCCCGCCAGACATCGCATCCCAGGCCTGTCCCGCCTGTTCGGAGTCCCGCCTTCAGACGGTCCCCTTCGCCGCCCGATGCCGCCTGAAGGCGGGACTCCAAACGGGCAGCCACTTGGTAGCGCGAGGCTCCTGCCGAGCGGGTGCGTAGGGGGCGGGTGGGAACGCACGAGGCGATGCGAAACCCGTCCACCCACCTGGCTCATCAGGAGATTCGCCCTACCCGGGAATGCTGCCGGAACGGTTAGTTCCACCTTGGAACGCTCGATTGCGAAGGTTGAATTCCGCCGGCACCGGCAACACCGCTGGCCGAAGTTCCGCCCCCACGATCGCATCGCCGCGGCGCCACGGTAGGGCGAATGCGAATTGGCCGCCGCGGCACCACGCAGCCGCTGTAAACTTCCCATTCCCGTCCGTCCCGCTCCACGGCGCACCAGCCCGGCTTCAGGCGGACCACGCGGACCTGCGCCCCTTCCGGCAGTCCCTCGGGCAGCGGATAGCCACCCGCCACCGGCTTCACCTCCACCACATCCCCGATCTCGTAGTCGAGCAGTCGATTCAACTTCATGCCGACAGCCTAAAGCCCATGGTCGGACACACCTTGTCTGACCTGCGACTTTCGACTTTAGACTTTCGACCTTCGACTTATTCCCCTCCCCTCGGATCCAGCGCATCCCGAAGCCCGTCACCCAGGAGATTCAACGCCAGCAGCGCCGAGGCCAGCACCCCGCCCGGGAAGGCGATCAACCACCAGTAGGTGCGGATGGGATTGATCTGGCCGGCCCCCTCCGCGATGAGCGTACCCAGACTCGCCTGCGGCGGCTGGATGCCGAGTCCGAGGTAGCTGAGGAAGCTCTCGTACAGGATGATGCTCGGCACGGTGAGCGTGAGATACACGATCACCACGCCCGAGACATTCGGGAGGATGTGACGGAACAGAATGCGCGCATGTCCTGCACCGAGGGACCGACTGGCGAGGACGAAGGGCCGGGTGCGCAGGGAGAGCACCTGTCCGCGAATGATGCGCGCCATGGTGAGCCAGGACACCGCGCCCAAGCCCACAAACAGAAACAGCATCCTCGCCACCCCGCCGGACTGCGGAGACAGGCGACTCAGCAATCCCTTGAGGTGATCCTCCAGCGTGGTGATCAGCACGATCACAAACACGATGCTCGGAAGCGAGTACAGCACATCGACAAACCGCATCATCATGCCGTCGATCCGTCCGCCGGCGTACCCGGCCACCATGCCCCAGCAGACGCCGATGACGAGGCTGACGGCCGCACCGACCGATCCCACGAGCAGGGACAATCGCGCCCCGGCGAACACGCGCGTCAAGACGTCGCGTCCATGGACGTCTGTTCCCCACCAATGAGCCGACCCCGGCGCCGCGAACTGTGCATCGGATCCCTCGGCGGCGGCATGCGATCCCAGCGCGGGCACGAGCAGTGCGAGCAGAATGAGGAAGGCCAGATACGCGGCCGCCACGACGGCCGGACGGTTGGCGCGAAAACGTCTCCAGGCGCGGGCGCCCGGAGTCAGCGAGGGCTGCATCCGTTCCACGGCATCCTTCTCTGGAATGGGATCACTCATGCCGGACACGGGGATCGAGCAGGCCGTAGGTCAGGTCCACCACCAGATTGAGTCCCAGCAGCAGCACGGCGTAGAGCATCACCAGCCCCACCACCATCGGATAATCCCGCGACAGCGAGGCGTTCACGAGGAACACCCCGATGCCGGGAATCTGAAAGATGTTCTCCACCACGAAGGACCCGGTGAGCAGATCGGCCAGCATGGGACCGCTGTAGGAAACCACCGGCATGATCGCCAGACGGAAGGCGTGACGAAACACCACGCCGAATTCATCCACGCCCTTGGCGCGGGCCGTGCGGATGAAATCACTCTGCAGCGCCTGCACCATTCCCTCCCGCGCCAGACGCGCCACGCGTCCGCTGAAGTACAGGCCCAGGGTCACCATCGGAAGAACCGCGTGAGCGGGCGATCCCCACAATCCGACGGGAAACCATCCGAGTTTCAATCCCACGATGAGCACCAGCACCGGGCCCACTACAAATCCCGGCACGCAGACCATGCTGATGGCCGCCAGGGCGGACAATCCACCGGCCCATCCCCTCGCACGCACGGCGCCAAAGACGCCGAGCGGAATGCCCGTGCCGATCGCAAAGCCGAAGGCCAGCCAGCCGAGAACCAGCGATACCGGCAATCCCTGAAGAATGATGTCGGCGACCGAATGATTTCGGTACTTGAGCGACAACCCAAAATCCCCGGCGATCAATCCACCCTC
Organism: Verrucomicrobiota bacterium; assembly: GCA_947454295.1. Taxonomy (GTDB): domain Bacteria; phylum Verrucomicrobiota; class Verrucomicrobiia; order Limisphaerales; family UBA9464; genus CAIVQB01. The sequence continues at coordinate 8,221 of CANGMO010000011.1, forward strand.
GGCCCGGTGCCAGGCTCCCGTGTCATCGCGCTCCCACTTCAGTCCGAGAAACCGCAGGTATTGCGCCCCGAGTGATTCATCGAGGTGATACTTGTGCTTCAGGGCCGCCTCGACCTGCGGCGACGCCGGCCGGCGCTCCTTGTCGAACGGACCACCCGGAGCCACCCGCACCAGGAAGAACGAGAGGGTGACAATCACCCACGTCAGCGGGATCAGGGTGAGGAGTCGTCGGATCAGGCGCATGGCTACTTCCCGCCTCCTCGCAGCTTCTTCCGATAGACGGCCGAGAACGGATGCTCATCGGTCATGTTAGGATACACGCCACCCAGGACCTCCGGATCGTAGGCGAACATGCCCACGTAATAATGCAGCGGCAGGATGGGGGCCTCATCGCGGACCAGCAGCGTCTCCGCCTCCCGCAGCAGCTGAAACCGCGCCGCGGTGTCCCGCGTTCCTGCCGCGCGTTCGATCAGCGAATCGTAGCGCGCATTCTTCCATCCGGTGCGGTTGTTGCCGCTGTCGGACAGAAACAGATCGAGAAACGTCGTGGGATCGTTGTAGTCGCCGATCCACGAGCCCCGGATGAGATCGTAGTTCAGGTGCGACATGTCGGTGAGGTACGTCTTGTACTCCAAGGGACGCATGTCGATGTCGATGCCGAGGTGCCGTCGGAACATCGCCTGCATCTCCACGCCCATCTGTTCGTGCATGCGGGCGCCCCCGCCGCCACCGGCGTTGAACATGTAGGCCAGCCGCGGAAAACCGCGTCCGCCGGGGAATCCCGCCTCGGCCAGCAACCGCTGGGCCTCGGCAATGTCGGCAGCCATCGCGGCGTCGAACTCCTTCGGCGTGCGCGCATCCAGAGCGCTGCGGCCGAGTCCATGCGCCCCGTCATAGCCGTCGGTTCCCGGCGGCACGAGGGCATCGGCCGGACGCTCGCCCATGCGCGTGATCCGTTCGACCAGACGGCGCTTGTCGATCACCAACGCCATGGCCCGTCGCACCCGCGAATCGTCGAGCGGCTTGCGCGTGCAGTTGAAGCGCACGAAGTAGCTGCCCAGATAATTGAACGGATGGAACTCGGGACGCTGCTTTAGCGTGTCTGCGAGCTCGGTGGGCAGGACGGTCTTGTCGACGAGGAAGTCGATCCGTCCGGTGAGGAACAGATTCAGCGCCGCCGACGGCGAGTCACCCGACAACACGTCGATCGTCTCGGACCGGACATTGGCCACGTCCCAGTATCGGGGATTCCGCTTAAGCCGGATGCCGGCGTTCGGCCGCCAGCTGACCAGCTGATACGGACCGCTGCAGGGCATCGGATCGTGGCGCACCCATTGATCGCCGAATCGCTCGATGGCATGGCGCGGCACCACGGCCATGATCCGCATCGCGCACAAATCGAGGAAGAAGGGGGTCGGATTCACCAGCTGAACCTCGACGGTGAGCGAATTCAGGGCGCGGATGCCGAGCGGCGGACGCAGCGACGGCGGATTCGTCGAGTTGGCGATCGCCTTTCCGTTCACCACGTAAAAGTAGAAATTCACGTAGTCCGCCGCGGTCTCCGGGGCGACGGCGCGATTCCAGGACCACACCACGTCCTCGGCGGTGAGCGGTTCGCCGGTCGAGAAGGTGAGCCCGGGTCGAAGGTGAAAGGTGTAGGTCTTCGCGTCGGCACTGATGTCCCAGCGCTCGGCCAGTCCCGGGATGCCCCGGCCGGTCTGGGGATCGAACCGGGTCAGGCCCTCGAACAGGGCCGCACCAATCCGGCCGTCCGGCTGGCCGGTGAGAATATGGGGATCAATCGTCTCGGGTTCGGACGTGTTGTGGATGACCACGTCGGCCTCGGGCGCGCGCGTGCATCCGATCCAACCCATCGTCAGCAGCACCCCAAGGATCCGCCGCCAGTGGCGTCCCAAAACACAAAACGCCCCCGGTGGAATTCCGGGGGCGTTGGGCGACACCAGCATGGCTGGCGGCAGTGTGGGAAGCTTACTTCGCGGGCGCAACGCCGTTGGTGGGCAATGCGGCGGGCGCGGAAGCCGGAGCGGCAGCCGGAGCCACGGCAGCGGGAGCCGTCTGCGCGAGCTGCTGGCGGATGCGGTCGGTCTTCGACTTGCTCGCCTGCTTGCCCAGCACCGAGATGACGAGGCAGAGGACGAGGAACGCGCCGGCGGCGTACTTGGTCATCTGGGTCAGCGCATTGCCGGACCCGGCACCAAACAGCGCATCGGTGGCGGCGCCGCCAAAGGCCTGGCCCATGCCGGCTTCCTTCTTGGGCAGCTGGATCAGCACCAGCAGACCCAGGAGGAGACAGACCAGAAACAATACAAAGCTCAACAGGCCGATCAGAAGACTCATAACGCGAAACGAAACAGGGTTGTAAACAGGGACAAACTTCAGATCCGACGCGGATCCGGATCAGATCGAATTCTTGATGATGTCGGCGAAGCTGCGGACCTCGAGGCTCGCGCCGCCCACCAGGGCGCCGTCGATGTCGGGCTGGCTCAGCAGCTCGCGGGCATTGGCAGCCTTCACGCTACCGCCGTACTGGATGCGGACCCGGCGCGCGACGGCGTCACCGTGGATCGCCGCAACCACCTTGCGGATGACCGCATGGGTCTCCTGCGCCTGCGCGCTGGTGGCGGTCTTGCCGGTGCCGATGGCCCAGACGGGCTCATAGGCGATGATGGTCTTTTCCACCTGCTCGGGGGTCAGGCCGGCGAGGGAACCGCGAACCTGGGTTTCCACGACCTTGTCGGTAATGCCGGCCTCGCGCTCGGCGAGCGTCTCGCCGACGCAGACGATGGGAATCAGGTTGGCCGCATGTGCCGCCGACGCCTTGCGGGCAACGAGGGCGTCGGACTCCTTCTGAAACTGGCGGCGCTCGCTGTGACCGAGGACGACGTAGCCCACGGAAAATTCCTTGAGCATGCCGGCGGCGATCTCGCCGGTGAACGCGCCGTAGCCGTTCTCACTCATGTTCTGGGCGCCGAGGCGGATGTTGGAATCCAGGATGGCCTTGGACACGCTTTCCAGCGCGGTGAACGGCGGGCAGACGACGATGTCGACTTCCTTCACCGCGGCGAGTTCCCGTTTGAGATCCCCCACCAACGCCAGCGATTCAGCAACGGTCTTGTTGCTCTTCCAGTTGCCGGCGACGATCAATTTGCGTTCTTTTTCCATGCTGAAACCCGCACCAAGCGGAACGGGGAGATTACCCGGCATGGACGGGGCGTCAAAGCGGTTTTTGAACCACGATTCGGTGGTGACGGGGCCCCGGGGGAGGAAGTTGAAGGGTTGAAGCGCTGAAGCGGCAAAGTCAGGGCTGCGCCACAGCGACGCCTTGCCCCACGGTCCGTTTTCGAAAATAGCCCCGGCCTTGAGGCCGGGGCTGGGCCGTCGAATCCGTCAAAAGTCCCGCAGGGACGACAGAAACGTCCTTTTGCGCCCGGTTTTTGCGGTTCCAGCGCTTCCCTACTCCCGGAAACGCCGAGTCAACTCATCGGGCAGCCGCGGCGTGGCGCCGGACTGGGTACAAACATAGCCGGCGACCTCCGTCGCCGCCGCCAGGATGGCGGGCATCTCCCATCCGCGAAGCCATCCGATCGCCAGGGCTGCGGTGAAGGAATCGCCCGCCCCAACCGCATCGCGAACGGCCACCGGCCGGGCAGACGCCTCCCACCACTGCCCCGAGCGCCAGAACCGGCTGCCCGCCGCCCCCAGGGTCAGGGCAATGCCCTCGAGTCCAAAGCGCCGCCCCAGCGCATCCAGTTGCTCCTGCATGGTCCCGCGGAGATCGAACCATCCGGCCAGCACCGGCAACTCGGCCTCGTTGAGTTTGAGCACGGTTGCCGATTGGAGTGACCGAACCACCACTCCCCGGGACAGAAACGGGGCGCGCAAGTTGATGTCGAAAATACGCAGGGCATCGCGGGGCGCCACGGCCAGCAGGTCGTGCACGGCATTGGCGGAACGCGGGGTCCGCTGCGCGAGCGAGCCGAAACAAATCACGCCGGCCCGACGCACCCGCTCCAGGGCCGGAGCATCCACGATGATTCCATCCCAGGCCACGTCCTCCCGGATGGAAAAACTGGGACTGCCTCCGGAATCCACGGTGACCTCCACCGTGCCGGTGGGCAGAACCGGGTCCACGCCGACGGCGCTCACATCGAGCCCCCGCTGCTTCAGGAGGTCCAACGCCTGCCAGCCCAGCGGGTCGGATCCCACCCGCGAAATCACGGACGCCTCGGCCCCCAACGCCGCGGCGTGACAGGCGAAGTTCGCCGGGGCGCCACCGAGTTGCGGTCCGCTGGGCAGGAGATCCCAAAGGACCTCACCAAGCCCCACCGCCTGAATGAGGTCGCTCATGCCGCGGACGTCTTCGAGCCATCGCCGAATCCCAGGCGCACCTGAATGGCTTCCAGACTCAACCCCCGGGTCTCAGGGACGAGGAACCAAACCCAGGCCAGCTGGAGCCCCATCATGCCGCAGAAGAAGAGGAAGACCTGGCCGGGAACGAATCGGGAGATCATTGCGGGGAAGAACGTCGTCAACAGCGCCGCAAAAATCCAGTGGGTAAAGCTCCCCAGGGCCTGGCCGGCTGCGCGGTGGCGATCGGGAAAGATTTCCGAGATGAGAACCCAGATCACCGCTCCCTGCCCAACGGCGTGGGCCGCAATGAACGCGAAGATGCACGCCGGCACGATCCCGAAATGCTCCGTGAAAAAGGCCCAAGAGGTCAGCCCCAGCGACGCGATATAGCCGAAGGATCCCACCAGCAGCAGGGTTCGCCGGCCGCATCGATCAATCAGCCAGATGCCGACAAACGTGAACACCAGATTGGTCACGCCGATGCCCACCGACTGCAGCAGCGCGGCCTGCGGTCCGAGCCCGGTCAACGCAAAGATCCGGGGGGCAAAGTAGAGGATCGCATTGATTCCCGACAACTGGTTGAAGAACGCCACCAGGAAGGCGAGCCCGATTGGAACCAGATGCTTCCGACTCCAGAACGGTTCTGGAACTCCGGCCGATCGCGTTACTGGCAGCAGTCGATCTGCCTCTGCCTCGAGAGCCTTGAGGGAAGCCTCGGGTTCCATGAGCTGAAGCACCCCGATCGCCGCCTCCCGATCCCCGCGGCGCGAAAGCAGCCAGCGAGGGCTCTCAGGGATGCCCAGGCAGAGCAGCGTGTACACCAGCGAGGGGATCACCGCGATGCCGAGCATCCAGCGCCAGGCGTTCTCACCCACACCCGCCAGCAGCGCATTGGAGGCAAAGGCCACCACAATTCCGAAAACAATGTTGAACTGAAACATGCCCGCCAGCCGTCCGCGATGACTCGGCGGCGCGATCTCGGAGATGTAGAGCGGTGCCACCACCGTCGAGATGCCGATGCCCAAACCGCCGATCACCCGCGCCACAATGAAGCTCAAGACGCCAGGTGCAAATCCGCAGCCAAGCGCCGAGATCACATACAACACGCCGATCGCCGCCAGCGTACGCTTGCGTCCCCACCGATCGGTCGGCCATCCCCCGACGAGCGATCCAAGCACCGTTCCATAGAGCGCCGAAGCCATGGCCAGCCCATGAACCGCGGGACTTAGGCCCCACAGCGCCTGAATCTTCTGCTCCGCACCCGAGATGACCACGGTGTCGAAGCCAAAGAGAAACCCGGCCAGCGCCGAGGTGATGGACCAGTACAAAATGCGCAGCTTCATGAATTGGGGGGAAAGGAGTGAAGGAGACGGACGGGATGTCGGGGCATGGAGGGAGCGTGCCCGGCCATCAGGACGGGAAATCAACGAATCGAAGTGGTGTGGAGAAGCCCCGGCGTGCGACCGCCCGGGGATGGAGGCGCGACTAGCGGTTGGCGCGATTCAACGGATCCCAGTACTGGGAATTGTCGAGCGCCCGGGCGCCGCCACTGGCGGGATCCACGGGCGGATTGATGTTCGCTCCGCGCCGGGCTTCGGAGTGCCCATCGACAAACACCACCACGCCATAGCCACGATGACGGTTGTTATCGATGCCTTCGAGTCCCTGCCCCTTGCTCATGCCGCTGGTCGGCCACCAGAGGCTGCTGCTCCAGCTGCCATCCGCCTTGGGAATGCCATCGCCCAGCATCAGGGTCTGACTGGGGGTCACCACAGACGAGCGCTTGAGCCAGGGTGCCACATCAAACTTCACCCCGTTCACCGTGATCGATTCCGCGCCGTACGGATAATGCCCGAGGAAAAACGCGTTGTAGCCATAACCCACGAGATGCGCGTTAAACTTCCAGGACCACTTCACACCAGCATCGGTGCGAGTCCCCTTGAGGCTCGGGCAGTGGAAGAGGTTGGAGGCGCTCCCGTCCTTGCCGACGATTGCCGAACCCCACCAGTTGGTGACGGCGGTGGTGGGATTGTCGGTCTCGCCCTGATTCCGGTGCGCCGGGAACACGTCGCGGTACTCGTCGGTGTAGAACTGCATGTACAGCGCCACCTGCTTCAAATTGTTGAGGCAGGCGGTGCGGTTGGCCTTCTCCTTCGCCAGAGCCAGGGCCGGCAGGAGCATGCCCGCCAAGATTGCGATGATGGCGATCACCACCAGCAACTCGATGAGCGTGAAGGCGGCATTGGCCGAAGTGCCTGCGCGGCGATCGGCATGGGACGGCGCGGCCACGGACTGGGATTGGGGCTTCATGGATCTCATGGGGTTCCTGGATGGAGGCGAGGAGGAGCTGATTTCAACGGCGTCAGGGACAAAGACGCAATACGCGTTTCACGCCCCTGGCCGTCCGCGGTCATCGTGAAACGGAGTTCGGGCGACGGCGGCAGGATCAGGTCGGTCAGCACGGTCTCGCCTCCCTGCGCAAACACTTCCAGGGAGGAGGTGTCGAGGAGCAGACGAAGGTCCACCCGCCCGTCGACGATTCGGAGCGGCCCCCGGTGCACGCCGGCAAAGGTGGGGGAGAAATCGACCCGTCCCGAAGCGGTGCGATCCACGCGGATCTCGGACGCCCCGAAATCCGCGACCACCCGGGTGACGGCGCCACCGGAATGGCGGCATTCCCAGGTGACGCTTCCCGAGGCCGGAACCCGATCCAAGGTCAGCTCCACTTCGGCCAGACCGGTGGGAAACCGGCGCTGGGCCAGCCAGGCGTTCGCGGTGTCGAGGCTGACGCGACGCACCCGATCCACCGATCCTCGCAGGGACTTCAGCTCCCGAACTGGATGCTGGATCAAGCGCCAGCCCGCAGGCGTGGAG
>CANGMO010000012.1 GCA_947454295.1 Verrucomicrobiota bacterium
CCTCCCGTGGTGATTACGGTGCATCTGTCCCCACGCTGAATCGCCCCTGCTGAGCCGTTTCACGCATTTTGGGTTGAAGGGAGTGAATGTAATGACAGGCGTCCTGCAGGGAGGCGGCCCTGCCGGATCTCAGCTTGGCTTTGGCTCAACCGCCGCTGCCCTTCCTGCCAGGATTAATTCATGACCAACCTCAAATCCGGAACGGGGCGAGCCCTGCTGGGGATTGCCGGGGTAGTCCTGGTGTTGCTGCTGGTTCTCGGCGCCCGGGGCAGTGGATCTGGACGACTGGATCGGAGGCTTCTGGCGTATCGAGCGGCGGGAGTTCCGACCACCATCGAGGAATTGGACCGAAGCGTGCCAGCGGTGCCCGACGGCGCCAACGAAGCGGCCAAACTCCGCAAGGAGCAGCGCGATTGGAGGCGTCCGGAAGGACCCCAGCAGCTCGATTACTACCTGCTGGATGAAAGAATCCAGGGCATTTCCCGGGTCAGCACAGCGGAGATCGACGCCGTGGATTCAAATCGTGTCCGGCTGGAGAGGCTTCATTCCATTTCCGATCCGCGACGTGCGCGGGTCGTCCTCGGATCACCCATCGAGTTCGATGATGGGTATCCCATGTTTTCCTTTCAGTCCTCATTTCGCGAGGCGTTGGGCCTCTTGCGAATGGAGTTCCGGACGGAGCGACATCGGCAGCATCCGGACGCGGCGGCCCGGGCGTTGGTCTCGGGGCTTCGCGTTCTTCGGATGCTCGAACAGGTTCCCTGCCTCGCTGCCGGCTTGGATCACGCCCTGATCCTCGACGGGTATCTGCAGGAAGTGGCAACGCTCCTGTCGGATGGAACCCTTTCGGCCGGGTCCCTGGACGCGCTCCAACACGAACTCGAATTGCATGAGGGGAGCCTCGGGCTTCCAGGCATCGTCCAGGGCGTCCGGGTGGATGCTCTCAACCGTTACCGGAAATCCTGGGGTGCCACCTCCGGCACCAATGCCCCGATGGTGGCCGGCGGCCCGGCGTTGGAGCGATTCCGGCGAACGCTGCTCAAGGTCTTCGGCATCCCCGGGGGCGACCTGCTTCGCACCCTCGACGCGATGGATGAGTTCGCAAAGGGTGCGCACTTGCCGGCTGAAGCCCTGCAACGCGACGAGCCCCGCGTGCTGGCGACCGCCGGCATTCTTGGGGGGATTCGTGCGGTCGTCAGTCCTTCCGAAACCATGAACCGGCAGTTGCTCCATGACATTTGGAACCGGCATCTCGAATCCGTGGCGCGCATTCGCTGCACAAGGACCGCGGTGGCCGTGGAGCGCTGGCGTCAGGATCACCACGGGACCATTCCCGACCGCCTGGACCGCCTGGAGCGACTGGTTCCGGGAACGCTAGCGGCGATTCCGTTGCAAACCACGGACGGAAAGCCGGTCGTCTATTCGACTACGGCTTCAGGCTATGCCTTGGAGGCGGCCTACGGACACCAAGGCCACGCTTCCGTGAGGCTCACCATTCAGGCGACACGCTGATCGGCTCAGCTTTCGGAAGCCCGCTGCGTTTTTTGAAAGAATGGAGGGACGCCGTCCTGGAAGTCCTCCAACACGGCATCGGTGACCGCGTCGGGCACGGGGAGGTATTTGCCCGTGGATTCGGCGAGCAGCTCGCCGGCCTCGTTGCGGAGTTCGCCGCGGGCGATGAACAGGCGGTTCCGCTTGTTCTCGGTCACCTCGCCGCGGGCGATCACTGCGGTCTTGGTGGGCGTTGGGCGGAGAAAGCGAACCGTCAGCTCCGCGCAGTAGACAAACTTTCCGGACTCGATGCCGATGGCCCAGACCATGATCTCATCGAGCACGGTGGAGATGACCCCACCGTGCACGGTGTCGCGGAAGCCGGAGAATTCCGGGCGAAAGCTGAAGCGCGATTCCGCCGCCTGGCCGGCGATGCGGAATCCGATTTTCAACCCGAGCGGGTTGGCCGTCCCGCACACGTAGCAGGAGCGCGTGGCGGGCAGCACCGGGGAAGACACGGAGTTCACGGATTCACACGGAACGGCTCCAGTAGGTTGCGAATCCGTGCTCATTGGTGAAATCCGTGTCAGTTCCCCAGTTCGGCTTACTTGGCGTTGGCCTTGATCCAGGACTCGTGATGCGAGGACCAGTAGATCGAGTTGCGCAGGATCTTCTGGTAGGCGTCGAGGCTATGGGCCACGCCGTCATGGCCGAGCGTGATGCCGGCGATGCGGGTCTTGGGATGCTTCACCACGAAGACCTGCGGGAAGGTCTTGTTCTTCGACTGCGAAGTCGCGGTGGCGAGGACTTCGATCGGCGTCCCGGAGGCGTCGGGTTCGAAGTAGTAGAGCTCGTCGCTGATCCCGAAGGTGGCGGGCACGCCCTTCAGGATCGGGTGTTTCGGCGCAGTGACGGTGACGTCAAAGGCGCCGTAGCGGTCATGACCGCGGGCACCGCCACCGGCGAGTTCCTTGTTGTAGGCCGCCCAGTTGGGCCAGTTGTACCACAGGCCGGGGTGGAGGAGGACGAGCCCCTTGCCTGCGGTGGCGTGGGCGGTGATCGCGTCCCGTACGGCGGCGTCCGGGAAGGCCTTGTTGGCGCTGATCACCAGTACGTCGGCTTCATGCACCGAGGTGACCGAGACATCCTGCGGCTCCAGGTAGTTCGCCGAGATGCGGCCGGAGGCGTTGAGCATCGCAACGTCCGCCAGATTGAACCAGCGGTTGTAGTCGTGCGAGGCGCCGCCGCCGATCAGCAGCACCTTCAGGCCCTTGTTCCAGTGCAGCACCGGAGGGGCGGATTTCACCGCGGGCGCCGCGGCGGCATCGTTGGCGGCGGGTTTCGCGCCGGCCCGCGGGGCGCCGCCGATTTCCGCCGTGATGGAGAACAGGGTGGGGGCCACCGCGTTGTCGTAGCTCTCGAGGGTGAGGGTTTCGACCACACCGCTGCCCGGCTTGAGTTCCACTGTGTGCCACCGGATCTGTCCAGGGCCGCGGGTAAACTGCGGCAGGGCCTTCGATCCCGGCACGTCGGGTGCGCCGCGGTAATCGGCGATTTCCTGGCCGTTGCGCAGCACAATCTCCTGGGAGGCGCCACCGGCGAAGTGCGCGGTGAGCTTTAGCACGGGAAGCTTGTCGTCACCGACCGCCGGATAGCCCCAGCCGGCCACGCCACCGAGGATGTGGAACCGGCTGGCGGGCACGCCAACCTTGACCGAGACCTTTTGCGGCAGGCTCTTGCGCGACCACGCCTCAGGCGCGCCACCGCGGAGAACGACCACGTTGGCGACCGCCTTTTGCGGGCTCACCACGTCGAACGGAATGTCCTCCACCTTCTTGAGGCCGTAGCTGCGGAAGGTGATGGAATCGTCCGGATTGTCGGGCGTGATGTAGAGGCCGCGGCTGCTGTTGGCGGTGAACGCCGCGGTCAGGTCGAGCATGCGGAAGCGCATCTCGTCGGCGCAAATGTAGGCGAGCAGGTCACGCAGGCCCTCGGCACCGAGCTGGTCGAAGCCCTCGGGCATCAGCGACCGGCCGGAGCTGGAGCGCGACTTGATGTTGGCGGTGGCGATGGTGAAGTCGCCGGTCGCGTTGCGGAGCACCACTTCCTTGGCGTTCTCGCGGTCGATCACGCCGTCGTAGGATTGGTCATCCTTGGTCTCGATGGTGGTCGAAACAAAGTTCGGTTCCACGAGGCGGTTGGGGTCGACGATGTGCACGAGCAGGTCGGCCGGACCGTGCGCGCCCATGCCGGTGAGGTTCGGAGCGAGGTTGCGTCCCTCGGCCTTGTACTGATGGCATCCGGCGCAGTTTGCCGTGAAGACCTTGTGGCCGTTCTCGACATTGCCGGGCTTCACCACCTCGGGTGTGAGACGGGCGATGAGGGCGTCCTTTTCCTTGGCTTCGGGTCCCTTGAGCTCGTCGATGAGCGTGTTGGCGCGCTTGGAAACGGCCTGGTCGGGATGCGTCCGCAGACGGTGCTGGCGGGCGGGTCCGAGCTTCAACAGGTCGATCTTCTTGGCGGCGACGGCGTCGAGGAAGGCGAGGGAGGCCTCCGAACGTTTGATGATCTGACCGAAGGCCGGTTCGATGGCCTCGCTGGGCAGCTCGGGGAAGGCGGCCACGATGGCCACCGCGGCGTCGGGTGCGGATCCAAGGGCCTCCACCACGCGCTGCTGCAGGGCCAGGCTGTTGCCGGGTTTGAGCAAGGCGGCGACCGCGGGGACAATGGAGTCATCCAGCTTGCGAACCCCGATCAGGTTGACGGCGATCTGACCGCGAACCGCATCGCTGAGCGACGTGTCCTTGAGCTGCGCTTCGGCGCGTTCGACGGCGGGCTTCACCGCATCGGCCAGCTGCTTCTCGGTGTCCCAGCGGACCACCAGTGGAAGCACCGAACCCGCGGTGCGGGGATTGGCGAGCAGCTTGGCGATCGGCTTGGAGACCTTGTCATTCCAGGTCGGATTCCGGTCCAGCTTGTAGGCGGCAGTGTACGCGTCGAGGGCAGCCTGCTTGAGGCCATCCGCCGAGGCGGGGCCGTCGGCAAGAGCCTGGAGGAATTCCGCGTGGATGGCGCGCGAAGGATTGGCGGCCACGAGGCGCGCAAGGTGCGGCACGTAGCCGGCCTGGAAGGCGGGGTCGCTGCTCTTGAGCGCCTTTTCCAGCACCGCCACGGGATTGGGAGATGCGGCACCGACCGCAGCCGACTCCTTCCACTGGTTCTTCAGCTGCGGCCACAGATCGGAAAGGACCTGGTCGTTTCCGGCCGTCGAGCTCTCGGAACCCATCGCCATGAGGGCCTGGATCTGCACGCGCTCATTGGAGTCCTTGGCCAGTTCGCGGATGCGGGCTTCGATCTGGCGATTGGGCAGCGCCCGGCGCTCGGCCACGAGACGCGCGCCGTTCTTGCGCACGGCAGGGTCCGTGTCGGCCATCGCGGTGAGCAGCACCTCGGGGCTCAGCTGACGGTAGTGATCGAACACGTACAGCGCCTGGATGCGGCCATAGCGGTTGGCACTGGACTTCAGCAGCGTGGCCAACTGGTTGGTGATGCCCTGCGGCTGGGTTTCCAGGAGCAGGCGGTTGGCGGTGCCGCGGACCCAGCCGTTGGGATGCTCGAGCGCCGTGACCAGGGAGGCCGGATCGGCGGCGTCCAGCTTCCAGGCGGGAAGCGGACGGGCTTCCTTGTGCTGGATGCGCCACAGGCGGGTGAAATGATGATCGCGATCCGGACGCGTCGCGGCATTGCGGGCGCCGTGGGCGGGGCCGCGGGTGTCGTTGTGCACGGCGATCTGGTTGTAGAAGTCGACCACGTACAGGGCGCCGTCGGGTCCGACGCGGCTGTGAATGGGACGGAACCAATAGTCGGTGCTGGAGAAGAATTCGGTCTCCTTGCGGCTCTCCTCCTTGCGGCCCTGGAAGGTCACGCCCTTCGGGTCGAGGAACTCATGATGGAAGAGGTGCATGGTGGCCTCGCTCATGAAGAACGAGTAGCGATCCTCGGGCGCCCACTTCGCCGGCCAGGCGCCGCCGTCGTAGATCGTCGCACCGGCCGCGGCCGTCCAGGCGCCCACCCAGTCGATCTGCACATAGGGCTGACGGGTCTCCTTGAACGGGGGGTAGATCTTGTTTTCCTCGATGACATTGAGATAGGCGCGATGGCCGCCCACGCTGCCACGGGCGAGGAAGCGCTCCGGAAGAACCACGTGGCAGATCGGTTCGCCGCAGGTGGCGGTGGTGAAGACGATCTCGCCGTCCGGCGCCACTTCGCAGCCCCAGGTATTGCAGCCGCCGGCCGCGACCTGCTCGAGGAAGGATCCGTCGGGACGGAACCGGAACACGCCCGCGGCGATGTCCCCGAAGTCACGCTTGCCGTCGCCGGACTTCATCTTGCCGCGGGTGTAGCCCACGGTGCCGTACACGTAGCCGTCAGGACCCCAGCGCAAATTGTTCACGACCGCGTGGGTGTCGAAGGTGCCCCAGCCGGTATAGAGCGTCTCAATCTTGTCGGCCTTGCCGTCGCCGTCGGTGTCGCGGATCCAGAGAATGTCCGGGGCCTGCGAGACGATGACGCCGTCCTTGTAGAACACGAGGGACGTGGGCAGTTCGAGACCGTCGGCGAACACTTCCTTGTGATCCATGATGCCGTCGCCGTTGGTGTCGGTGAGGATGGAAATGCGATCCTTGGGCTTGCGGATTTCCTTGCCGCCCACCGGGAACTGGGAGGGGTTCTGGGCCCGGTTCCAGTAGGCCTTGAAGTCGTTCTTGTTGACGTCGCGTCCACCCGGGTACTCGGGCGTCTCGACGACCCAGAGGCGACCCTTGGGATCCCAGTCCATCGACATGATCTTCTCAGCCACCTTTTCATCGGCGGCCAGGGTCACGTTGAATTCGGGGTGCAGATTGAAATTCTTGGCCGCCTTCTCCGCGGGCACGGGGCCGCCCTCGGGATAGGTCAGGGAGGCGAGCTCCTCGCGGTTGCAAAACTCATCGGCATTCTCGCGCTTGCCGGCCCAGGCGATGCCGCGCAGCAGAATGGCGCGATAATGAGGCGTCTGGAACGAGGTCCATTCATGGCCCGGGATGCTCACGAAGGCCCGGTAGGGCTGGGTGCCGCCTTCCCAGGTCTTCTCGTAGGTCCAGAGCTGCGGCCAGATGTTGAAGACGTCAATGAAGCTGGTCGCCAGCACGTGAACGTCGGGGGACATGTCGAGCTGGTTGTAGACCTCATCCTTCCAGTCGAAGTTGGAAATGCCGCGGGTGATGGGATGGTCGTTGTCGACGAAGTACACACCGACCTCGCCTTCATGCCACTTGGTCTTCTTCTCGCCGTCCCAGCGCCACGAACCGCCTTGCACCTTTTTGGCCCACTCGTGCTCGTCGCCGGCGACCACGCCGTCGTGGATCACCACGAGTCCGCCGCCGCGCTTGAGAAAGGCTTCAAAGCGGGTGCGGTCTTCGCCGACGATCTTCATGCCGTCCGCTGCGAAGACGACCACCACGTCGGTGTTTTCCAGTTGCGAGGCGGTGGGGAACTGCATCGCTCCGTCGACCTTCATGCCGCGCTCGGTGAGGAGCTTGGTGTATTCGCCCATGAATCGCGGATGATCGTGCTGGTTGGGTCCGTGGGTTTTGACGCCAGCCCGGATGAAGACCCGGAGCGGTGCCGCCCAGCCGGAGAGCGGCAGGGTGAGGAAGAGCGTGGTGAGACACGCAACAAGGAAACGACGCAGTCGTGGACTCATAGGATTTGCAGGTCAGGCCAGTTTAATCCGGGCGGTTAGGACGTCCATGAGTTTGATCAACCTCGGATTGCACAAAGACCGGTGTTGGATCCACGCTGAGCCATGCTTCACCACCGGACGTTCTGGAGTTTGATCCCCGTCCTCTGCCTCGTGCTGGCGTCGTCATGCCAGTCGAACCGGAAGCTCGCCCCGGGGAGCAATCCGCCCGGGCAGTTGGCACCAGCCGGAGCCTGGAAGCCGGAGAAGCTGGCGGCCCTCGATGACGCGGTGATGGCCGCGGTTTCCAGCAATCGGACGCCGGGGGCGGTGGTTTGGCTCGAGCGCCACGGTCGTGTCCACCAGGGTTCCTTTGGCAACCGTTCGGTCGAACCCGCGGTCGAATCCATGACCGTCGACACAATCTTTGATGCCGCCTCACTAACCAAGGTGCTGGCCACCACCCCGGCCATCATGAAGCTGGTGGAGCAGGGGCGGGTGGACCCCTCCCGGTCGGTGTCGACCTACATCCCGGAATTCGCGGGCGGCGGGCGCGAGGGAATTACCGTGGGTCACCTGTTGACCCACACCTCCGGTCTGCCGCCGGGCCTTTCGCGGACGGATGGGTGGACGGGTTACGAGGCGGCAATTCAGCGGGCCTGCCGCGAACCCCTGGTGGAACCGGCGGGGGCTCGATTTCGCTACAGCGACATCAATTTCATCCTCCTGGGGGAAGTGGTGCGCCGGGTGGGTGGCCGGCCCTTGAACGAGTTTTGCGCCCGCGAACTCTATGGCCCCCTGGGCATGAGGGACACCGGCTTCCTTGCGGTGTCACCCGGGGCAACCACGGCGCCGGCTGGCGCGGATCTCCGCCGCATCGCCCCCACTGAAAAACTTGCCAGCGGGGTGCTGCGCGGGGTGGTTCATGATCCGACCTGCCGCCGCATGGGGGGCGTTGCAGGTCATGCGGGACTGTTTATCACGGCCTCTGACCTGGCCCGTTTCTGCCGCATGATGCTCAACGAGGGAACGCTGGACGGGCACCGGGTGTTTCGAGCCGAGACGGTTCGGGCCATGGTGGCGGTGCACTCGCCACCCGGTCTCCCCCGCCGCGGCTGGGGATGGGACATTGATTCACCCTATGCAGGTCCGCGTGGAAACCGGTTTCCCATTGGTGGCTACGGCCACAGCGGATGGACCGGCACCAGCGTTTGGATCGACCCTTTTTCCAAAACCTTTGTGATCCTGTTGGCCAACCGAAACCACCCGACCGAGGACGGCAACGTGATTCCGTTGCGTCGTCAGGTGGGAACCCTGGCCGCTGAGGCGGTGGTGGGCTTCGATTTCGACCACGTACCCGGCGCGCTGGCACCGGATCCAGCGGCCCATTGATCGCGAACGCGAATCAGCGCAGGGATTCCCAGACTTCGCCGCGGTGGCGGGCAGCCGGAAAAAGTTCGGGCTGGATCATTTCGGCAAAGGCTTCGAGCGACTCGACGAGCCTGGGGCCGGGCCGGTTGAAGTAGGCGCTGGCGTCGGCGAGGTAAACCCGTCCGGTCTTCACCGCACGGAGATGGGGCCAGAGTTCGTGGGATTGGATCCGCGCCGCCTCCTTGCGGGTTCGCTCCAAATCGAATCCGCACGGGGTCAGTACCAGCACGGCGGGATCCTGGAGGGCCAGGTTTTCCCAGGTCAGCCAGGCGGAGTGTTTGCCGGGCTCTCCGAAGACCGGATGGCCACCCGCCAGCTGGATCAACTCCGGGATCCAGTTTCCGGCACCCATCAAGGGGTCCAACCATTCGAGGCACGCCACGCTGGGGCGTCGCTGAAGCATGGCTGTCTTTTCCAGGACCGCGACGACGCGGGCTTTGAGTGGCGCGATACAGGCTCGTCCGCCGTCCGGCAGGCCCAGGCGTTCCGCCAGCAGCTGTAAATCCTGCCAAAGGTGGACCAGTCGCGTGGGATGAAGCCGGACCACCTCGGGCGTTGTCCCTGGCCAGTCGCGCAGCGCGTCGTCGAGATCGGCCGGGGTTACGGCGCAGACACTGCACTGGTCCTGGGTGAGTATAAGGTCCGGGTTGAGGGCCCGCAGTCGTTCGACGTCGAGTTCGAAGACCGACTCGCGTTCGGCTGCGGCCCGGGAGACCGCGGCGCTAATTTCCGCGGAGGGAAGTTCCTCCGGAATGCGCGAACGGGTGACCACGGGAAGCGGTCGCACTTCCCAGGGATGATCGCAAACGTGACTTCGGCCCACCAGCCGGTCGGCGGCCCCCAGAGTGGCCACCATTTCGGTGGCGGCGGGGAGCAGCGACACGATGCGGCGGGCGGTCGTGATGCTCATGGAAGGCTGGACGGGCGTGGATTCACACCCGAATCGCGTCGAAGGATGGCAGGATCCGTCCGGGTGGTCATGTCGTTTCCGGCTTTCTTCGCCCCAATTCCCGCAGCGCCTTGCGTCCCGGCCGGCGGCCCGACTAGGTTTCCGGCGCCAACTCTGATTGAAATGAAATCGCTCTCCCTGCTTACCGGTTGCGTTGTTGCCGCCCTTTCCCTGCATCTCATGCCTCTTCACGCCGAAGACTCGCCGGCGCCGGCCAAGCCGGCGAAACCCGCCAAGGCCAAGAAAGCCGACAAGCCGGACAAGGCTGAAAAGCCCGCCGCCAAGAAGGCCAAAGGCGCCCGTCTCAATCACGTGGTGGCCTTTAAATTCAAGGAAGACGTCAAAAAGGAGGACATCCGCAAGGTCGAGGACGCGTTCCGTGCGTTGAAGACCAAGATCCCGCAGGTGCAGAAGCTGGTGTGGGGTCTCAACAACAGCCCGGAAGGCCTGAACAAGGGCTGCACCCATGTGTGGATCCTCAGCTTCAATTCGGATGAGGACCGCAATGTGTACCTGACCCATCCCGATCACGTGGAATTCGGCAAGCTGGTGAAGCCGCTGCTTGCCGACGTGTTCGTCGCCGATTTTTGGGCCAAGGACTGAGTTTTTGGATCTTCGAAACGCGGGCGCCTGGTCGGGCATGAACCCCTGACGGCGCCCGCTTTTTTGTCGGGCAATGGGTCGGGCGCCGCGATACGCGCGGGCGTGAAGCCCGACACCGGTCCGTCAGGCGGAGTGGGTTTCGGACTCGAGGCTGAGAGCCTCGGCCAAGCGGTCCAGCAGTGGGTGCTGGGCCACCTTCATACGTTCCCGGGCGCGGTGGAGATCGAAAAACGCGGCGGTTTCGATTTCCGGCCAGGGGGAAAAACTTCCGGATCCGGGCGGCCATTCCACCTGGATCTGATTGCTCCGGATGGGCAGACCGTCCCAGTCGCCGGAGAACCCCCAGGCGTGGACGGTCTTGCCGCCCTTCTGTCGGATTGACCCCAGAGGCAGATAGGGGCCGTTGGGGATGATGCCGACCTCTTCCTGAAATTCCCGCACCGCGGCTTCGAGGAGTGATTCACCGGGCTCCACCTCGCCCTTGGGGATGGTCCAGAAATCACTGTCCCGATTCGGAAACCAGGGGCCGCCGGGTCGGGCGATGAACACCTCCAGCCCAGCGGGGCGGAGACGATACATCAACAGCCCGGCGCTCACGCGGGAGCGTCTGGAGGGGCTGATTTTGGTGGATGGAGCGGTCATCCCGGGGGCCGCAGCAGGAAGCCACCCGGCCGCGGTGGGAGGTCCAACTCTGGCATGGTTGTGTGTAGGGATTTCGTGGCGGAAAGGCAATGAAAGACTCGATTCGCCCGCCCCACGCGGAGACGTGCGCTCCGGACTGGAACCCGAAGCGGCTCACTGCTTGAGGAAGCGGACCCGCGGAGTCATCGTCTGCGCCGTCGGTTGTTCAATCTTCTGAACCTGCCCCGGCTTCAGCACCGCCGGGCCGCCGAGCGCGGCCGTGCCCACGAATACACGGGCGGCTTTTTCCGCCGCCAGAATGGTGTTCAGCACCGACTCCGCGGTGGGGCCGATGGCCACGATGCCGCGATTCTGAAGCAAAATGAGTTTCGGGGAGGGACCGTGTCCCCGCCGCATGAACACGCCGATGCGCCCCTGGATTTCACGCGCCAGCGGACTGCCGGGATCGGTGTAGGGCACGAAAACCGAGGCGGCGCCGCAGTGGATCACCTGTTCCGGAAAAATGCGTTGATCCGCAAACGCCTCTCCCATCCGCGAGCACACGATCTGGAGGCAGGACGTCGGTGAGCAGTGGGCGACAAACTGCACCCCCTCCAGCTGCAGCAGAATCGAGTGGAAGGCGGCCTCGGGCGACGGGAGTTTCGCCGTGGGGTCCACGCGGGCCTCGACCAGGGCGCGGTCGAGATCGGACAGGTCCATCAACGGCGTTTCGAGAATGGTGACGATCCGCTTGGTATTGCACTCGACGACATCCGCCGGCGTCAGTGTGCCCAGGCGTGTGCCCGCCGCCTTGACCAGGAACCGGTCGGCATCCACCCGCGCCGAAACATTCCCTTCGGTGAGCTGGACGAGATCCCGGGATTCGCTGCCGATCTCGTGCGACAGCCAGAGCAACTGGCGAAGAATGGATTTCACGGGGCGGGGAGTCGGGCGGGTGATCGCTGAATTCAGGCGCGGAGCTTGCGTTCCAGAACCTCGCCGGCCAGGCCGGGGTTTGCCTTTCCCTTGGACAGCTTCATCAGCTGGCCCTTGAGGAAATTGAGCGCGGCCACCTTGCCCGCCTTGAAGTCCGAGGCGGGACCGGGATTGGCGGCGATGACCTGATCCGCCAGGGTTTCAATCGCCCCGGTGTCACTGACCTGGGCAAGTCCCTTGGATTCGACCACCGCCGCGGGTGACGCCCCCGAGGTCCAGCATTCCGCGAAGACATCCTGGGCGATCTTGCTGCTGATCCTCCCGGAGTCCACCAACTCCGCCAGCTCCCGTACGCTGGCGGGTTTGAGGGAAATGGAATCGATCGGCGTGCCCGATTCTGAAAGCCGGGCGGCCAGGTTGTTGATCACCCAATTGGCGACCGCCTTGGGATTCTTGTAGCCGGTGGCGGCGGATTCAAAATAGCGGCCGAGTTCCAGATTGTCGGTGAGCACCTGCGCGTCGCCGGCGGGAAGACTGAAATCGCGCATGAGGCGCTGCTTTCGCTGCAGGGGCAGCTCCGGCACGCGTGCGCGAACCTCGGCGAGCCAGGCGTCGGTCGGCTCGAAGGGCATCAGGTCGGGCTCGGGGAAGTAGCGGTAGTCATGCGCGTCCTCCTTGGAGCGCATGGTTTCCGTGATGCCGCCCTCGTCATCCCAGCGGCGCGTCTCCTGACGGAGGGTTTCGCCACGCTTCACGGCCGCGATCTGCCTCGGGATCTCGTATTCCAGTGCCCGTCGCACGCCGGAAAACGAGTTCATGTTCTTGATCTCGATCTTGGCGCCGAGCGCGGTGGTACCGATCGGACGGACCGACACGTTCACGTCGCAGCGCACCATGCCTTTTTCCATGTCGCAGTCGGAGATGCCGGCGCGCATGAGCACATCCTTCAGGGCGTTCAGGTATTCGTACGCCATGTCGGCGCTGGTGATGTCCGGCTCGGACACGATCTCCAGCAGCGGAACGCCGGCGCGATTGAAGTCGACGCCGCTATGCCGGTCGAAGTGGTTGTTCTTGCCGACGTCCTCTTCAAGGTGCGCCCGGGTGATGCGCACCCGCGACAGCCCGCCCGCGAATTCAAACTCCAGCCAGCCCCCCTGCGTGCTGGGGCGGTCGTACTGGGTGACCTGGTAGTTCTTCGGCGAGTCGGGATAGAAGTAGTTCTTCCGGTCGAACTTGGCGAAGCGCGGGATGCTGCAGTTCAACAGGAAGCCGGTGAGCACGGTGAGCCGCATGGCCTCCTCATTGGCCACCGGAAGCACGCCCGGGAGGCCCAGGCAGACGGGACATACGTTGGTGTTGGGGTCGGAGCCAAAGGCGTTGGGGCAGGCGCACCACATCTTGGACTGCGTCTTCAACTGCACGTGGGTTTCCAGTCCGATGACTGCTTCGTAATCCATGTCGGGCACGGGATATGCCACGTCCGCCCCCTGAAAGCCAAGCCGCGCGTCGCGTTGTCTATGCCGACCGGGTTCGGGACCACCGACTCCGCAGCTGCAGGAAGGGCCGCTCGATCAGGAAATAGGTCAGGGCCGCGACGACCAGGCACCCCGCAAGTGCGACGCCCAACATCACAACGAACTGAAGCGAACCCGGCAGGCCGCGGGTGGCGTGCACCACGGCCGGGGTCAGTTCAGGGAGCAGCCGTTCGTGCACCAGGTAGATCCCGTAAGACAGTTTGGAAACCACGTGCAGCGGGGTGCTGCCGAGCAGGCGCGTGAACCCTCCACCGGAGCCGCTCGCGGCCATCCAGACCAGCGCTCCACAGACCAGCGCAAGCGCGGTGTAGGTTCCGGAAAGGGGGGCTGCGACGCGCAGGACGATGGCCGCGATGCCGCAGGCGACGAGGACCACTCCGGCCCTCGGACGCGGACTCGCGGCGCCGGACGAGTTGCATGGCTTGGCGAGGCACCACGCGATCAGCAATCCCCCCACCAGCCCGTCGAAGTGGGTATGAAGCGGCCGGTAGAGTTGGAGAATCCGCCACATCACGTCGTCGGTCGCGGTTGGTCCGGCCAGGTGCAGGGTGAGGGCCCGGCTGAGCGGTGCAAGCGTCAGCAGCATGAGGCACAGCACTGGAAACCGGCGCCCTGGTAGCAGATGACGCCCGGCGGTGGCGAACAACACGGCGGCGGCGAGATAGAACTGTTCCTCGGTGGCCAGCGACCAGTCGGCGCGAATCACCGGCCCCGTTCGGTAGTTGGACAGAAACAACCATTCCGGCCAGGTGTTCGCGTAGGGCGTTCCATCCGGCGGGGGGAGCACTGAGAAAATCGCGAGAAGGATGTAATACAACGGCCAAATTCGCAGGCCCCTTCGCAACAGGAATCGGGGTGCGTCCACCCGGCCGTTGGTGGTCAGTTCGGCCCACAGCTGGCGTCCGATGAGAAATCCGCTTAGCGTAAAAAACAACGGAACGCCCACCCACCCCGCA
>CANGMO010000013.1 GCA_947454295.1 Verrucomicrobiota bacterium
CGACTTCGGATTTCTGGCTAGGCGGAATCCACGGTCCGCGTGGGACTTCGCCGGTCAGCAGTTGATAGAGGAGGACCCCCAACGAATAGAGATCGGCCCGACCGTCAACCACGCCGCCCGCGCCCGAGGTCTCCGGCGCGGCGAAGTCCCCGGCGTCCATCCCTGCCGAGTTGCTGCCGGGCGCGCGTGCGAGTCCGAAGTCCACAATCTTCACGCGGCCCGAATTTTCCCGCAGCAGATTGCCCGGTCGTAGATCCCGATGCACCACGCCCCGCTGATGCGCGACCTCGAGGCCGTCGCAGATCTGAATGGCCAGGTCCACCGCCTCCGACTGACTGAACGCGCCATGCACCCGGAGTTGTCGCGCGAGATCGGTGCCGTCGATGAGTTCGAGGACGAGGAAGAACAGCAGGCCGACCTCCCCCTGCTCGTATACGCCGCCGATTCCCGGATGCGACAGTTCTGAGAGAGCCTTCGCATCACGCCGGAGCCGATCCACGAATTCCGGATCGCTGCCGGTTACCACATCCGATGGCAGCACCTTGATCGCCACGTTGCGATCCCGTGAGAGTTGAACGGCCCGGTACACCGCCGAGCGATCGCCGCGTCCAATCAATTCCAGAAACCGGTATTGCGGCAGCAGCGATTGCAATTCCGCCACCAGCGGCGGTGTCCAGGACCGATGGCCACGGCCCGCAGTGGAGGAGGATTTGAACCTGCCGGAATCCATGGAATGCGGGGCGACTCAGGGCGCGTGCCGTCGTCGTCGCTCAGGGTTTCACGTAGAGGTCGAAGGTGATGTCCTTCACGCCGGATCCGTCGGCCCGATATTCGGAACGCAGGACGCCCAAACGGGTGAACCCCGTGGGGGCCGGAGATCCGCTACGCAGCAGGAGTATGGATCCGGGAACCGCACCGGCACCGACGACGGCATTGGCATCGCCGCCTGTCGCCATGCGACCGAGGTGTCCCGCGGCGTCCACGACGACGGGTGTGCCTCCGGGCATATCCGGGAGCGAGGTGAGTCGCACCACCTTGCCGTCGCGTTGGATGGCCAGCGGCCACGCCGTGGAAGCGTCCGCCTCCTGAATCCCTCCGAGAAACAGCGCGCGATGGCGTCCATCGATGTCCCCGATGCGGATGATGCCGCTCTCCGACGCCGGACGTCCCCCCGGGAATGCGGTGGTGGTGCCGAGATAGAGATTGTCCGATCCGTTGGTCAGCCAGGCGCCCGCGCCGCTGCCGACGGCGACGTTTCCCGAGCCGGACTGCAGCCAGGAGAGGGACTCGTTCCCGACGGCGGTGTTTTCCGCACCGGAGATGCTGGCTCCCAGGGTGCTTCTGCCAATGGCCACATTGCCATGACCCGACACGTTGGCCCCCAGGGCAAACGCTCCAACGGCCACGTTGCGATAGCCGGTGGTGTTCGACAGCAGCGCCGCGTATCCCACCGCGACGTTCATGGCGCTTTCCGGGGCGCGTGACAGAAAATCGCCGCTCAAATCAATGGAAGCCAGCGCGTTTTCACCGAGGGAGGTGTTGCGAAACGAAGTCCCACCGCCGGGAAATCCGGCGGGCTGGGCTATCAGGCCTCCCGCACTCAGGAACAGGACAAGCCCCTTCCACCAACCGCAGAACGGCGTGGGTCGAAGACGGGGCATTCTCATGGCAGGCGGAAACGCCCCCCGGCGTGCGTCGACGAGGCGTCCTCCTAGTCCCATCGTACCCGGAGGCCCCGGGCTTGACCCAAAAACCACTTTTCAAACCGGGAGGATTAACCTCGGACCGACCCAGATAGGGATCTGGTGGTATCGAGGCATGGCTCGCGGTTGCGGCAACTGCCCTCCTCCAACAGGCCCGTAGTGCCGACACCTTGTAGCCCTCAATATCTCAAGTCGTTCGAGCCCTGTGGAGGAGGCACCGTCTGAGGTCGCGAACCCTGTTGCGACCTCAATTCCCCATCCGTCGCGACCGAAGGTGCAGAACGCGACGCAGGTTGGGTTCGAGTCCGTCGGCGCAGAATTGGAAGCCGAGTGAATTGGGATGCACGCCGTCCACCAATCCGTAGGACTGCGACGCATTGAGCATGGTCAGTCCATCGACCAGGAAGATCTGACGGTCCCCAGCCTTTCGGCGTGTCCCGACAAAGTCGCGCGCGATCGCCCGCTTCCGTTCGCTCTGGCTGTGGGCTTCCGGGGAGCCTGCCTCCGCGGGAAACCAAAAGGGACTGGTGACCAGAATCGGAAGCGTCGGATGGCGTTGACGTAGTGTGTTCACGAATCCGGGGAGCGTTTCCCGAAACACTTCAGGTGACGGATTGCCCCAGTAATCGAGGACGTAGGCCGACGGATCGAGCTCCGCGAGTGCGGCCGCCACCGCTGGTTCCCCCAGCCCGTTGCCCGAGAAGCCCAGATTGATGAAGTCCACGTTGAGTCGTCTCCCGAGAATGGCGGTGAAGCTCAAACCGGGGTTCTCGGCGCAGCCGCCCTGGGTGATCGACGACCCGTAGAATACGACCGGCTTGTCGATGGCAAACGCCCGGGGCGGCTCGACGTGGCAGTCGGAATCCAGGGTGATGCCCTGCAGCGTCACCGCCTTGTAGAGCGGCAGGTAGAGCGTCACTTCCCGGAGCTTCCTGTCCGACCCCAAGACCCACTCCTTGCGAATCTTGCCGGTCGAGTCGGGCCAGGCGCTGCTGCGATAGGCGCCATCCACATAGAGGTCGAAGCCGCTCTGACCGACTGTGGTCATGTGATGCATCGTCGACGTGTCCGGATTGGCGGCGGCAATTGTCAGGCGCGTGGAATCGGTGCGAAAGCGGATGCGTGCCCCGGAGGGATGCTGGGCCAGCGACCACACGGCCTCGGTGACCGTCGGCTTCAGGCGCAGTGGAAGACGGCGGAGAATCGGTGCATCCTCCGCGTACCAGCCCAGACCGGAGATATTGAGTTGGGATGAATTGGGGCCGAGTTCCACCGGCGCCGCCGAAAGGCAAACCAGCCCAACGAAACAGCCCAGTGCGCACAGAATCCGTTGCATGACCGGAGTGAAGCACACGCACCCGCCGTCGTGAAATGCGGATCGTGGCCCCTCCATTCGGAGTGCGGCGGGAAGCGAAGCGCCACGCCGCGTTCGATACCGCAACGTCGGGTCAGATCCAGGCCCCGGGGACATCCGCTTCTTCCCGTCAGCGGGTACCGCCTGAAGGCGGGACTCCAAACGGGCTGCCACCCGGAGTCGCCATTCTGCACCAACGGGTGTTTGTCGAATCGGTGAAAGCTCTCCGCGGGGTCGACCACCTTGACCCATGGCCGGTCCCGCCAGTTCGGAGTCCCGTCTTCAGACGGTCCGCGCTCAACTCGTAGCCGCCGAGGGAACGAGACGGATGGGCTCACACTCCACTTGCAGCCCAATCGACCGACTGGCGCCTTCCCTCGCCACCCGGACCCAAAGCGGGGTCGCCGCTGGCTCTGCCCCCGCACTCCGAAAGTCATCCCCCTTGACACCTCTACAACTGTAGAGCTACAACGACACCAGTAATTCCCGTGAGCAATCCCCTTCCTGAACTGACCGAATCGGAGTGGACCGTGATCAAAACCGTCTGGGATCTGGAACCCTGCGCCGCCCCATCGGTCCAGGAATGTTTGGAGCCCACCACCGGCTGGACCTACTCCACGGTCCGCACCCTGATGGACCGCATGGTGGCGAAGGGGCTGCTCACCGCGAGCAAGCTCCGGAACCTGACGCTCTACCGCTCCGCCGTGACACGTCAGCAGGCGCAGCGCGGCGAGCTGAACTACGCCCTGAAGCACGCCTTCGACGGCGCCCTCACCCCGATGGTGGAGACCCTGCTCACCACCGAATCGGTGACGGCCGCCCAACTGGACGCCCTCCAATCGCTGATCGACGCCCGACGGCGCGATCTCACGCCCGCCCGCAAACCCAAACGCTGATTCCCCCAGGCCATGATCTCCTTTCTCAACGAGGCGAGTCGGCAACTGCAACCGCAGGTCTTCGCCGCCGTGGTTCAGGGCTCGCTGTTCGCGGCACTGATCGGTGTAGTGGATCTCGCGCTGGGGAAGCGCCTCCGGGCCGGGATGCGTCACGCTCTGTGGATGCTGGTGATCCTCAAGTTTCTCCTCCCGCCCACGCTGACCCTTCCCACCAGTGCTGCGTATTGGATCTCCCGCTGGTCCCAGCACCGGATCGCGGCTCCGCGGCCTCAGGTGATCGTTCAGACGGAGCAGAACCTTCCTACGGGCAATCGGGCTGCAGGGGTACGTGCCCTGCCTGAGACCCCCAAGTTGCCCGCACCGGTTCCCTCGTTGGAGGTGGGCGCCATTCTCGGCCTCGTTTGGATCAGCGGGTCGCTGGCGCTGATGGGACTGATGCTCCGCCGTCATCGCGAGATTCGTCGCCTCGTCAAGGAATCGAACCAACCGACACCGGCCTTGGACGAGGCGCTGGCGCAGGCGGGACGGGTTGTGGGCATCCGTGCGTTGCCCTCACTGCGCCTGACCCGTGAGAATCACAGTCCGGCCATCTGCGGTGGAGGCTCCCCCACCCTGCTGCTGCCGCAATTCCTGGCCGAATCGGCGAGTGCCTCCGCGCTTCGCGGGATTCTCCTGCACGAACTCGTCCATCTGCGACGCCGCGATCTCTGGCTCAACGCGCTCCAACTGCTGACCCAGGCCCTCTGGTGGTGGAATCCTGTGGTGTGGCTCACCAACGCGCGCATTCGCGCCCTGCGCGAATTCGCGGTGGATCAGGAGGTGCAGCACCTGCACGGCACCAGCGATCCCATGGCCTATCCGGCGGCGCTGGTTGAAGTCGCCCGCCAGTGCCTGACCCGGCCGCAATTGGCGCTGGGCTTTGTCGGCATCCTCGAGTCCGGCCGCTCCATCGAGCGCCGCGTCCGGCAGTTGATTGAAAATCCCGTTCCCACGCGGAGTCGTCTGGGGGCTTCGGGCTGGGCCGTGCTTTGCGGCATCAGTCTGGTGGCGATTCCGATGGGCTTTGCGACGCCGGCGACCGGTGAGGCAACGCAGCGCATTGGAGTTGTGGAACTGGAGCTGCTCGATGGAGGAGAAGTACGACTCAACCGCGAACGGGTTTCGCTCGGCGATCTTCAGACCCGCCTCGCGGAACTCGTTCACAAGGATCCCGCTTCCCTATTGCTAATCACCGGCACCGGAAATCCCGGCTATGTGCTAGGCATTGCCAAGGAAGCGGGCATTAAGCAGATGAGCCTCTTGCTTCGCCCGTCTTTGCGTGAGCGGTTGGAGTCGATCCAATTGGAGGGACTTCGGATGGAGTCGCTGCCCCTTTCAAAGGCGATCGCCGTTCTGTTCCATGCCTGCGAAGCCGCGAATCCCGGCGTACTGCTTTTCAACGATCACATGCTGCAGGTAGAACGGCAGTCCGAGCCGATCGGTGAGACTCTTGTCCATTGGCGGCAGCCGGCCGGCAAACTGAATGCCCGTGAGGTGCTGGACCAGATGACGCGACACGCGGAGCAGCCAATGGAGTACTTCCTCATTGGGGACTGCGTCGTGTTTCGCAGCAAGCCCACCTCCAAGGCAGCCGAGCTTCACACGCGCCAGTTCCGGCTCAACGGGGCAAACGATGCCGAGCACCTGCTCGGAATGGTCGGACTGCCGTCCACTGCCTCGCCTGAGGAGCTCAACCAGCAGCTTCGCGGCTTTCTACGAACCTTCGGGGTCGATTTTGGAGCACCGGAAGACGGGCGACCTGTTGGGCAGCAGATGCCGGATACTCCCCGAGTGTTTTTCTCGTGGCAAAAGCAGATGCTTTTTGCGCGGGGAACTCTCCCCGACTTGGCCGTCCTGGAATTTGTTCTCCAGCAGATGCGCGTTCGTCAGCCGCAGCTGACGTTCTCAACGCTGATTCTGGACGCCGACGATGAGACCCTCAAGTGGGTGCGGTCGGCTCAGTCCGGAGCCATCCGTCACGGGAAAATGAATGTGAGTCCGGGTTCGGAAGGAATACACCTCTTCACGCTCAATTCGAAGGACGCGGCACAGCTGGAACAAAAGATTGGGCAAAGGTGGAGTGGAGCCAAACAGCAGACAATCCTCACGACGTTCGATCGGTCTGCTGTGTTTACCGTGTCTCCGACGAATGGCCCGGTGATTGGACCGGTTCGAGCCGAATTCGCGGCATCATCACTTCCGGGAAAGGGTCGCTTTCGATTGCAGGCTGAATGCACGGAGGACTTGGCTTCCAAGAACCCCAATGGCACGTCACTGCATCTCGGCGCAGACTTCGAACTGGAGGATGGGCAAGCAGCCGTGATTGCCGTCAGTTCCGTCGAGACCAAGGTGGGAGAGACTTCGTCCCGAAAGCTGATCGTGCTGGTGACTCCCACCCTGGTTGACGAAGTCGGTCGGCCCCTGAGCCAGCAATAGGAGTAGCCGCCGACGGAAGGAGGCGGACGGACCTCTACTCGACCGGCATTCCAATCGAAGGTGGCCACCTCATCCCGTCAGCGGCGACCGAAGCCGCCTGAAGGCGGGACTCCGAACGGGCTGCCACCTCGCTGAGTCACTCCGTACCTACCTTTGTTTTCCTGGCTAAAACGACCCGGGTAAACATTCAATCTCTTCACTCCACGGCCGGTCCCGCCCGCTTGGAGTCCCGTCTTCAGACGGTCCGCGTTCGCCACCCCGCGCCGACTGAAGGCGGAACTCCGAGCGGGCTGCCACACCCGATAGCCATTCGAGCGTTGGGGAGGGGTTCGATGCGGGGCCTTCGCCTCGCACTCCTTATCCGCGCCTATTTGCGTCCATCCGCGGTTTGAACGGCAGCCTTCTGGTTCATCTGCTTCACGGACTTCAGCAGGAAGTCCACGTCCGCAAACGGCTTGCCGCCGGTGCGCTTCCAGTGGACCCGGCCGTGGGTGTCGATGAGCACCGTGGAGTGCAGCTCCAAATCCTCGAAGTCGTCGTACGAGGTGAAGCGCCGTGCGTTCTCGTGGTTTGAATCCGACAGCAACCGGATCGCGAGCTTGCCGAGCTTCGGCGAGGCCTTGTTCTTCTCCGGCGTGACGCTGCTCACACCCAGCACGACGGTGTTCTCGCCGCTCCAGTCGTCGCCGTGCGCGTTGATCGACTTGAGCTGCTCGACGCAGTGCACGCACTCGTCGTTCAGGTAGAACACGAGCAGCACATTGGTTCCACGGAACTGGTCGAGCGTCACCGGCTTGCCGTCCACATCGAGGCAGTTGAGTTTCGGCGCCGCATACGGTTCCCAGTTGAGGGTTCCCAGATTCGCGAGCAACTCGGGCCGGTAGGGCCGTTCGACGGAAAGCGTCGGCGCGATCGCCTTGGCCTTGAGTCCGAGGGCGGCCGCCGCGGTCATCCACTTCAGATCGCGATTCGCCCCTGACCACACATAGAGCAACCGACCGTATGCCTCTTCCGCCTTGTCCCGCGCGCCGGTGGCGGCGTAGGCACGGGTCAATCCGGAAAGGGTGAAGGCATCGTAGGGCTCCTGCTTCAGCGCGCGTTCATACGCCTCGATCGCCAGACGGGCCTCGCCGCGTTCGAGGTAGACATCGCCGAGCAGCCGGGCCACCGGCCAGGGGTTGGAGGGAGGGTCATTGTCATAATTGCCCGCCTCCCGTTCCTTGCGTTCCGACTCCGCGGCGTCCAGAAGCAGCCGCGTGGAATCGAGGAGATTCCCCTCGGCACCGAGCAACAGTCCTTCGGCGATCTTCACAACGCTCGCCGCCTCGGCGTCCTTTTTGCCTCCGATCAAAACCTTGAGCTCGTGCAGCTGGGTGCGTGCGCGATGCAGATCCTTCTTCCCGACGTAGGCGAGGGTTTCGGCAAAGGTGCGCAGCAGCTTGTCGCTGGGGAGATCGCGCCATGGAATGGCCACCGAATTCGATTTCGACAGGATGTCATCCCAGCGCTCGTACTTCAGCAATCCACGCACCAGCGCCACCATGCCCTGATCGAACGCGCCGTACTGATTGTCCTTGTTCGACTCGGGATCGCGTGGCGCGGCGAGCAGATCGCGCGCGCCGCGAAGGGCCACGTCGACCATGCCGAGCTGCTCCTGGATGTAGCAGAGGTAGTTCCGATTGTGCGCGAAGTTCCAGGTCTCGAAGGGCAGGGCGAGCTGTTCGTTCATGTAGCGCAGCTCGATGCGCGTGGCGGTGTCCATCGACCACGCGGCCTCATGCCACAGGCCCATCTTGGTGTAGTTGTGACCCGGCATGTGGTCGGCATGACCGACCTTGGGCGCCACCTGTCCGTACCGGATGCAACTTGGAAGCCCCTGCTCGGGGGCCGCGCCATCCCAGTTGTGAATGCGATAATGGTGCGCGCCGGGATGATCCGGTTCCTTGGCGAGGACCTGCTGGATGAGTACCTCATTGCTCAGCGCGTGTCCGGGATGGATGGAAAAGAGCGCGAACAGAGCCTTGGCCTCGATGTCATCGGGGAACTTTAACGAAAGCTCCTGCAAACGCCGGCAGAGAATCTCCGCCCGCTCCTTGCCCCCGAGCGTGAAGGAATCGCCGGTGAAGGAGGCGGCCCAGGCTTCGATGTAGAGCCGCTCGCGTTCGCTGACGGTGCCCTTGAGCCGCACCGCATCGTTGAGGAAATCCAGGTAGCGCTTCATCTCCGGCTTGTCGAGCGGACCACGGGTGAACCAGTTCAACCCACAGCGGGCGAGGCCCCAGTAGGCCATGGCGTTGTCGGGATCCAGCTTCAGGCACCAGCGGAAGGAGCGCTCCGCCTCCTCGAACCAGAAGGAGTGCAGCAGCGTGTTGCCCTGATCGAACCATTCCTGCACCTCGGGCAGCTTGGTGGTGATCGGGAAGTGCGTATGGCCGATGCCCTCCATCTTCCAGGGCTTCTGGCGCAGGCCCGAATCAAAGGCCGTTCCGTGACGCGAATGCCCGGCGTCTTCGTCGGCGCAACACACGACACTGGCACCGAAGAGGAACGCAGCCAGGTAACAGAGGAGTCTGGGGTGGGCCATAAACGCTAAGACCGTGCGTTCCCCTTCCGCCGATGGCGACCGAAAACCGCGGCGCACCCCGCTTCGTAGCCGCCGACGAGGGGAGGCGGATGGCCCGGACGCAAGAGAGACACCGCCGCTTCTCGTCGCCAACAACCACGGAGCGGGCATTTCTTTCGGAGCGCGGCGGGAAGCGAAGCGCCACGCCGCTTTCGAAACCGCGACCTCAAACCGGGCCCTGAAATGCGTCCCAATGGTAGCCCGGGCTCAGCTCACCCTGCGGACTTTGGACCGGGCGACGATTCCCGCCAGCACCCGGGCCCAAAGCGGGGTCGCCGCTGCGCTCGGCCCCCGCTCTCCGATGGGTCACCCGATGAACAGTGGCTTCAAGTGGCGGTCGTACAGGTTCTCGGTCACCTGTTTGCCCACGATTTCCTCGTTGGCTTTCAGCAGACTCAGGTAACGCGGACCGGCCTTGGCCGCGAGTTTGAAGGACACGTGCAGCAGCTGACGGACGTTGGCGTTGAACTGGGGATTTCCCGGAACATGCCGGATCGCCGCGGCCAGTTGCGGCCCCGTCCAACAGTTCACCGTTTCCGCACTGGGGAGTTGCGACCGATTGATGTCGATGACGCTGGCGTAGGGCGCGCAGAGCTCATCTACGTGGGCCAGGGCATACGCGTAGATCTCCTTCGCCAGGACCAGGCCGTCGCCACCCGCCTCCGCAAGGCCGATGACTTCCTCCAGCCAGGTCGTTCCCGCCGTCTTCACGTGCACGCCGGCGCCGGTCCGGGCCAGGGCGCGACGAATGATCGGATAGAGCGAGAACTTGTCGCTGCCGCTGTGGACGCTGAGCTTGAGATTCGACGGCAGGCCGTACTTCGCCACGGCGTGGGCGATCACCGCGAGGTCGTCGTTGAACTCGCGCTCGAACTGCACCAGGTCGCCGACATAGTCGACGCCCTTGTTGAAACGGCCGGTGAACTTCGGCGCGATCGTCTGCACCCGCACCTGTTCGTCCGCCAGCGCGGCGAGGATGATCAGCAATTCCAGCGGAGTCTGCGGCGCGTCGGTTTCGTCCATCGACACCTCGGCGATGATGTTCCCCTCGCCCTTCGCGGCGATGATGTGGCGATAGATCTTTCCCGCGTCCTGAACGGCGAGCAGGTACTTGCCCACCACGGCCTCCACATCGGCGCGCGACGTGGTGAACGGCTGGCCAACCCCTGAAATGGAAACGGTGCCGATCAGCTCGGGATGCCGCGCGATGAACGCCGAGACATCGGCCGCGGCGGCTGGCTTCCCGATGGAATCGGCAACGTCGATGGTGAAGAAATCCGAGCATGCGAGGAACCGTCCGACGGTCTCCAGGCGGATGTGGTCGGCGTCCACATGCCATCCCTGCGTCCAGCCTTGCGCTGCAACCGCGGCCTTCGCGGCATCGAAGACGCTTTGCGGCTCCGAGCCGATGAAGGTGTGTTCCCGATTCGACTTGTTCCAAACCGGCACCACCTCGATGCCCGCGGCGGCGGCGAGCTTCTGGAAGGCGCGAAGCTGGGCCCGGGCCTGATGCGCGAAACGGTCACCAACACCAAAAGAGAAACGTTCGAGAGTGAGCATGGTTCGGAGTCGATCGAAAGTGTGGGAGCAGCCTACCGTCTCCCCACATTCCGTCCAGCCCACGGGAAACCGGCCATTCCCTCAGGACTTCCTCTTTGCGCCTTTGCGCCTTCGTGTGAACCCCGTCTTTGCCGGAGGAGGTCACGCAAAGACGCCAAGCCGCAAAAGGGGGATACCTGCCCTCAAACTCGGAGGAAGATCTTCCGCTGATACAGGAATCGCAGGAACCAGAAGCCGAAGCCAAGCGAGGTCAGTGCCAGCACCAGCTCCGCATACGGGCCTACCGCCACCGCCACCGGTCCGCCGACAAAGAGCTTGGCCAGGCCCTCGAAGTCGATGAAGCGTCCGCCGAAGTAGATGGTGATGGGGTTCACGCCAATCCATACGAACGGCATGGCCCATCGCTGGAATTTCCAGACGTCCACCACCTGGTAGAACGCCGCCAGCAGCAGGCAGCTGTAGCCACCCGCCACGAGCACGAAGGAGGAGGTCCAGATCTTCTTGATGACCGGGAAGTTCAAATGCCACGCCCAGCCCGCGGCGAGGCAAACGAGGCCGCCGACGATCAGCGAGCCCACCTTCCGACGATCGGTGAGCGCCGGATCCTTGAGCAGCAGTCCCGCAAAGACCCCGAGGAGGCAGCTGGCAATCGCCGGGAGCGTGCTGAGGATTCCTTCGGGATCGTGGTCGCCGTCGTACCGGTGCAGGGGCAGGTATTGCTGGTCGATGTAGTTCGCGAAGTTCGCGCCCTCGGCAAAGTTTCCCGCGCCGTGCCCCGGAACCGGCACGAATGACAGAAGCGCCCAATAGCCCACCAGCAGTCCGACGAACACGCCCACCAATGCCCTGGGTTTGAGATAGCAAAACAGGATTCCGGAAAAGAGGTAGCAGAGCGCGATTCGCTGCAGCACCCCGAGCAATCGGATCTTGTCGAAGGTTGTCGAAAAGCCGCCGTAGCAGAGGATGCCCAGGAAGAACAGAATCGCGGCACGCCGGACAACCCGGAGCGTCGTCTGTCCGCGTCCCACCTGCTGGATCGATTTTTCGAGGGAGAAGACCAGGGAAACTCCGGCGATGAATACGAAGAGCGGGAAGATCAGATCCTCGAAGTGAAACCCCGCCCAGGCCTTGTGGTGAAGCTGCTCCCCGATCACGCCAATGAGGCCGCCCTTGGAAATCTTCTCCAGCCCGCGCACCAACTCCTCGGCGCCCACGATCCAGAACATGTCGAACCCGCGAAGGGCGTCGAGCGAGAGCAAGCGCGAGGGGACGGCCTGCGGGGTGGATGATTTGGAGGTGGGAGAATTCATGAATGAGTGACGAGGCGCCGCCGCCAAGCCGCGTTGGACAAAACTCGGGAATCAAAATTCATGCAGAGTTTGGCTGCTGGAGCCGCCTGAAGGCGGTACTCCAAACGGGCTGCTACCCTGAGTGGCTGATTTGTACCAGCGAGTGATTTTCGAGGTCGTGAAACCGATCCGAAAACGTGACTGCCTTGGCCCGCAGCCGGTCCTGCTTTTTCGGAGTTCCGGCTTCAGACGGTCTGCGCTTTTCTCGCAGCCGCCGAGGAAGCGGGGCGGAGGGCCCACGTTCCTTGGCGAGGCGCGGACCCAAAGCGGTGTCGCCGCTGCGCTCTGCCCCCGCACTCCGACGTCGCCGCCCACTTCCCGCTGGCCAATGAATCCTGTTCCCAACACCGTCCCACCATGAAACGCCTCGTCGCCGCTCTCGGATGCAGCCTGGGACTTTGCTCGTCGGCCCTGAATGCCGAGACGCTCAAGGTGCTGCTCATCGATGGTCAGAACAACCACGACTGGCGTTCGTCCACGCCGCACCTGAAGAAGGTGCTGGAGGGCTCCGGACGATTCTCCGTGGAGGTGGTGACATTTCCCGGCAAGGGCGGCGACATGACCTCCATTCACCCGAGCTTGGAGGGGGTCAAGGTCGTGCTCTCGAATTACAACGGCGACCTCTGGCCGGAGGAGTTTCGATCCGACTTCGTGAACTTTGTCCGTGCCGGCGGCGGTTTCGTTTCGGTGCACGCTGCCGACAACGCGTTCGCAAAGTGGCCCGAGTACAACGAGATGATCGGCGTGGGTGGCTGGGAGGGACGCAGCGAGAAGTCCGGCCCCTGGCTGTACTGGCAGGACAAGATTGTGCGCGACGTGACGCCCGGACCGGGCGGAAGCCATGGAGCCCAACATGCGTTCAAGCTGGTGACGCGTGAGCCGCATCACCCGATCATGGAGGGACTCCCCACCGAATGGATGCACGCGAAGGATGAGCTGTACGATCGTCTCCGCGGCCCGGCAAACAACGTGACCGTGCTGGCCACCGCCTACTCGGATCCGGCCACGCGCGGCACAGGAAAGAATGAGCCGTTGCTCTTCGCCATTGCCTTCGGAAGCGGTCGCGTCTTCCACACCGCGCTCGGGCACAACAACGGACCCGATCTCACCTCGCAGAAGTGCGTGGGGTTCATCACCACCCTGCTCCGCGGCACCGAATGGGCGGCCACCGGCAAGGTCACGATTCCGGTCCCCGCTGATTTCCCGACGGACACCGCGGTTCGCAGCCGCGAGTAGTGGCCGCACCTGGGAGCGCCGGCACCCTGCCGGCGTGTAGTGTCTTCGCCTTCAGCCAAGCGAACGGCAAACGCACGTCACAGCCTTGGCCCGATGTCCGCGTTGGCTCCCGGTTTCCCGGAGCGCCAACGCGGACCACCCGATTCGTTCCCCACTATTTCTGGGCCACGGCGCCGGTGGTGCTCCCGCTAAAGCTGCTGCTCAAGCGGAGGGAAACCACGGGTGAAACGGTGCCTTGGAATGAGTACTTTCCCTTTCCGAGGTTGGTCATGGTTCCGATTCGCTGACCGGTTGTGGCGTTGGAAAGAGTAAGCACCGCCGCGGGCACGTTGCCGACCGCTTCCACCTTGAGGGCGCCGTTTTTTACGGTCAGTTCCGCCTTGGAGAGGGTCACGCTATCCACGGTGCGGGGAATCGTGAAGCTGCGCGCCTGACTCACGCCATTCAGGACGGCGGTGAAGGTGATGACCGTGTCCGTCGGGACCGGCTGAAACGTGACCGGGATCGTGCCGGTGCTTTGGGTCAACGGCGCGATGGTGAGCGTGGCGGGCACCGGGCCGACGGCCGGCAGGCTGCTGGTCAGGGTGAAGACCGCCGGCGAGAAATTGATGCGATTCAGGGAGATCCCGAGCAGGGCTCCCCCCTGACCGAAATTGCCACCCAGGAAGAAGGTGAGCGGAACGGTGGGAGTGACCGTGGCGGTCTGCTGAACCGTGACGCCATCGTACGAGGCGGTTGCGGTCACCGTCGTGGGCTGGTCGATGCTGTTGTCGCCGAGGGCGACCGTCGTGGTGGAGGAACCCTGGGGCATCGTTATCTGCGAGGGCAGGGGCAACGCGCCGGCATCGCTGGTGGTCAGGGTGACCGGCAGGCCGCCGGCTGGTGCATACCCGGGATGCGATTGACCGTCAGCCCCGACAGTCCG
>CANGMO010000014.1 GCA_947454295.1 Verrucomicrobiota bacterium
GGCGGAGGAAGGCGCGATTGGGTTGCTCGATGAGCAGGGAGTACCCTGCGGGTTTGCCGTCCTGCCAGAGCCGGACCGGGTAGCTTTGTTCGACTGGCATGGCGGCGCGGCGGTACACCTCGTAGGCGAGGTATTCCACGAGCGACTCCTCCTCGCCCTCGAAGATCAGGGCGATGGTGCTCATGGTGCCGAGCGGCTGGTCCTTCTGAAAGTGGACCTTCTGTCCGCCCTTGCGGCCGGTGATCTTCACGAAGTCGAAGAGTTCAGTTTTTCCGGTGGCCGGATCGAAGTAGGCGAACGCGGATCGAAAGGTGCCGGGTTCTGACGGCGTGCCGCCGAAGGGTCCGCCGAATCCGGGCGGTCCTCCAAACATCATGAAGCCGGGTCCGCCCGGGCCTCCTGGGCCCCTTGGTCCGCGGCCGGGTCCGGCACCGCCACCGCCACCGCCGGGCGCCGGGCCGAAAAAGCCGAGCACGACGGGCCGCGGGGCGTGACTCCAGAAGTCGAGCTGACTCGCCTGACCCGGGGAAACGAGATTCTTGAAGGTCGATTCCACGGTGCTGCCGAGATCGTCCGCGCGATCGCGCTGCGGACGGAAGAGGGAGGCCTTGTCGGCCCCGGTGGCGATTTCAGCCGCAATGGCGGCCCGTTTGGCGTCGAGGCTCCGGAGCGTGGCAATCCACTGCGGCAGGCGCGCCGTATCGGGCTCGGTGTTGATGGTGAGTGCCTGCCAGAGTCCTTCGAGATCCACCCGACTCGTCACGATGCCCTCGCCGGCAGCGGCCCGGTCGGTCCGGGCCTTGAGCCAGGTGTCGAATGCCGCCTGCTGGGGAGTGGGGAGAGCCCGGCGGAGATCGGCGATGAATTGATCGAGGAACGCGTCGGCAACCTTGGTGAGGGTCGGCAGCCGGTCGGCCACGCCCGGCGCCAGAAAGTCGTTGATCGTCTTGGAGCGACGGCCGAGCTGGGCGGCGACGAGTTCCCGAAGCTGGGTCACGAGCTTGATGTCATCGCCCGCCAGCCGAACACCGACCTCGAACCACAGCGCGGAAACATCCAGGCGCTGGATGAGTCTCTCGCGGGCGGCATCGCGATCCTCCTGCTCCGGATCGGGTGGCGGAAAGAAGCCGCCAAACATGGGGCGATTGGCGGCCTGCTGGGCCGACTTCAATTCCTTCTCGGTGGTGCGCACGATCCAACCGAAGGGAATCTTGGCCGGCGTGAATGCCATCGGCACGTAGGCGGACAGTGCGGGATGCGGTTCGGTGGACGCGGGAAACTCGCGATGCGATCCCTGCGGCCCGGTGGCGCGCACCTGCACGCGGAGGAGCTGCCCCGCGGGTTGGCCCGGAATGGTGGCAGTGTACCGACCCAAGGCGGCCCGCGTC
The DNA here is from genome assembly GCA_947454295.1 of Verrucomicrobiota bacterium. GTDB lineage: Bacteria > Verrucomicrobiota > Verrucomicrobiia > Limisphaerales > UBA9464 > CAIVQB01. Next base: position 1,389 of record CANGMO010000014.1, read on the forward strand.
ATGGGAATGGGGGCTGCCTCCTTTTCCGTTCCGGGACCGGCAAGACGATAGAGCACCTCCACCTTTTCGACCGTTTCCCCGGCGGGAATTTCGGCGTCCACGGTCAGCGGTTGTTTTGCAGCGGGGAACGTGGTGGAAAGCGTTGCTGCGGAGATGACCGGGGGACGCACCGGGGAGAATCCGGCATTGGGAATTCCGGGAGTGCCGCCGGGCTTTTCCCGGTCGTCGCTGAGCGGAGAGGAAATCCAGTTGGAAGGATCCTCCCCGGCGGCGGTGGGACTGATGCGTTCCAGCGAGCCCGAATGGCCGTCGGGTCCGAGTGGCCATGGCGATTTGTTGGAGAACTTCACCGCGTCCACCAGCCGGCCCGAGGCGTCCGCCAGTTCGAGACGCTCCCCCTTGTGCTTGAGATGCGCGTGAAATTCACCCGCCACGGGAACCTTGTAGAATTCGTTGAAGCGGGCGGTGTTCCTGCACACCACCAGAAAGCCCTTGGGCGGGAGCAGGGTCCCGGCTGCGAACTGGAACTGCACCCCCTTGCGCAGCGACCAGCCGGAGAGATCGACCGCCTGGGTTCCGGCGTTGTGCAGTTCGATGTACTGCAGGTCGTCGAGTTCCTCGGGGGCGTGGTAGAGGATTTCGTTGATCACCACCTGCGCCGACGCCAGGGCGGGCAGCATGACCGCCGATGCCAGGCGCATCAGGTTTCGGAAAGAACGGGAAGACGGCATGGGAAGGGGGCGTTGGAGGAATGAGGACGGACAGGGGTGTGACTTCGACGCAACGATCCGGTTACGGGGATGAATGTCACTCCCCCCATGGTGAAGAGTCTCCCGGGCTGCGTGGGGACGCGGTTGCCTCAGGCGGCAGGCGGTGCGAGGAGTTCCTGGACTGCCTGGATGATTTCGCCCGCGCTGAAGGGCTTCGCGATCACCCGCTTGGCGCCCAGCATCTGGGCGATGGGCAGGTAGTCGGACGCCCCCACACGACCGCCGCCCGAGATGGCGATCACGCCGAGCTTCGGGAATTCACGGCGCAGGATGTTGATGGTTTCCAGTCCCTCGCGCTCGGGCATGATCAGGTCGGTGATCACCAGGTCGGTTGGCTGTTCTCGAAACTTGCGCATGCCATCCACTCCGTTGATGGCCTCGATGACTTCATGTCCCTCGTCGGTGAGGATCTCCCACAGCAGCGCCCGGACCTGTTGATCGTCGTCGATGACCAGTATTCGGCTCATGGGATGGATTGGGGAAGGGGGGGCTTGGTGGAAAGCACCCTATGGATTGTGCGGCTGAGTTCAACGAAATCGATGGGCTTCAGGACAACGGCGCTGATGCCATTGGCCGGATCGTTGGTCAGATCCTGAGGGTCCGCGGATCCGGTGCAGACGATCACCTTCATTCCGGGACGGAGTCGCCGGATGGCGATGCTCAACTCTAATCCGGAGAGGCGGGGCATGGAGAGATCGGTGATGAGCAGGTCGAATGGCGCGGACGCCGTGCGAATGGACTCGAGCGCGGCCACGCTGTCGTTTTCGGCGCTGACCTCGTACCCGAGATCCCGGAGGTGCTGGGTCATCATGTCCACGATCGGTTCGTCGTCATCAACCACCAGGATTCGTCCGACCCCATGGACGAGTCGATCGGGACCCTCGGCGGCGGGGGCATCCACCGGCGTGCGATGAGGGAGCCAGACGGTGAAGGTGGTGCCCTTCCCGGGGGTGCTGTCGACCGTGATGTCTCCACCGTGCTTGTGGAGGATTCCGTGGACGACGGACAATCCAAGCCCCGTTCCCTCGCCGACCGGCTTGGTGGTGAAGAACGGATCGAAGATGCGTCCGAGCACTGTGGGGTCGATGCCATGGCCGGTGTCCTCGACCAAGATTTGCAGATAGCCGCCTGGTTCCAGTCGGGGCGGTGCCCCGGAGGTGCCCGCGGCGATCTGACGGGAGGCGAGAGTGAAGGTGAGGGTCCCGCCGGTTTCGCGCATGGCGTGCGCGGCATTGGTGCCGAGGTTGACGAGGACCTGATGCAGCTGGGTGGGATCGCCGATGGTGGTGTCCGACGAGGTTTCGAGGTAGGTCCGGATTTCGACGCTGGGCGGAATCGTAGCGCGCAGCAGGTTGACCGTTTCCTCGATAATGCTGGAGACGCGCACCGATTCGAGACGTGGTTCATTCCGGCGGCTGAAGGAGAGGATTTGCCGCACCAGAAGCTTGGCCCGCTGACCCGCGGTCATGATCTGCTTCAAACTCCGTTCATTGCGACTTCCCTTGGGCGCGTCGCGCAAGGCCAGCTCGCCGAATCCAAGAATTGCACCGAGGATGTTGTTGAAATCATGGGCGATGCCGCCCGCCAGCGTGCCGAGGGCGCGCAGCTTCTCGCTCTGGATCAGCTGCGTCTGGGTGGCCTGGAGCGTCATCACGGTCTCCTCCAGCTGCGCCCGCGAAGTCAGGAGATTGGTGGTCATCTGATTGAACACCACTGCGAGCTCCCCGCATTCGTCGTAGGATTGAACCTGGACGCGTCGCGAGAAATCCCCCTGGCCCACGGCCTCGGCGGTGTCTCGCAGGTCGCGCAGGGGCCGCGAAACGCGCCGGATGGCAAAGGCGACGCCCCAGGCACCCATCAGGATGACGAGTCCCTGGATTCCGAGCAGGGTGCGCTGGGAACGACGCAGCGAATTCAGCGGCGCTTCGAAGGAGGACAAAAGGACGTACTGCAACGAGTGATCCGGCCGGGAGCTGGCGAGGGTTCCGAGGACTCCCATGTAGTGTTCGCCCTTTACCGTCACCGGGTGGGAGTCATGGCTGCCGGCGAGATGGGCGCGCAGTGGGGCCAGTTCGGCGAGGAGGTTGGTGGACTCCAGCGTGGCGGCGGCGATCCGGCCATCGGCAATCAAGACAAGTTCGCTGCGGGTCAACCGGGCGAACTCGGCGACCGCATCCCGCCCGAGTTCTCGTCCGAGCGTGAGGGCGCCCAGGACGGTGTTGCCAATCAGGACGGGCACCGAATGGAACTCGTAGATCCGGTGGTCAACGGCCACCAGGGTCGAGTTCTTGTTCCCACGCCGGGCCTCCGCGGCGGATTCCGCGGCCGCGGCGCCGTACCGGATTGCCGGACCGGGCAGGGCGTCGGAGTTGGTCATGACCTGAAACTCCGCCTCGGAATACAACGCGAATTCCGCCCCCAATTCCCCGAGGAGCTCCTTGAGGGAAAAGGCGAGCGTCGGCGGATCGTGCTGCTGCGTGACGGCGCGGAAACGGGGTTCGCTGGTCAGGTCGCCGTAGCGCAGCAGGAGATTGTTGGCGCGGATTTCCTGCTGGCTGTTGAAGATGCCCACCGCGGTGATGGCACTGGCCGCGGCGCCCGAGGAGAGCTGCGCGGCCATGTGACGGTTCGCCAGCCACATGGGCACCACCGTCAGCACCGCCATGACCCCGATGACCGGGAGAAGGATCTTGATCTGAAAGCTCGACCAGGGGCGCCTCAGGGTCGGCTTCATGGGAACTCAGTACTTCGGCAGCGACCCCACCCCGAGAATGAAATCGGAGCGCACGACGCCGGTCTCGGGAATGGTGAGTTCGCGGGTCAGGGGCGGCAGCCGTTCGTGCCAGGCCTTGAACCGGTAGGTACCCGCGGGAATGCCGGTGATCTCGAAGCGCCCGCGGTCATCGGCGGCGGCGAAGTGGGGCGTGTCCAGCACCAGGATGATGCAGTTCATCGATTTGTGGATGGAACAGAACACGTCCACGCGGCCGGATTTATCGAAGACCACCGTCTTCAGCTCGGGATGCTTGTACAGGCCGAGATCGAACGGCTTGGCATCCGAGTACGAGAAGACGTTGTGGAAGATGTCATCGAGATTCGGCCATTCCACGGCGCTGCCGGTCTGGATTGGCAGCACGTGGGGCACGAAGATCGCGCCCTTCTGGATGACCTTCGCCGGGGGGGCGGCTGGCGTGGTGGCGGTGCGCGGGGCGTTGGTGGGGATCGGTCCGTCGAGGTAGACCACGAAGTCGGTCAGGTGCGCGTAATCGACCCGTTCCACGAACTTGTACTTCCGGCTGTCGTACGCACCGGATGCCGCGGCGTTCCCGCCGGCGCCCTCGCGCGGCTGGGCACGAACCGTTCCCTGCAAGGTGCCGGCGTGCACCGGGGTCATGGCCAGGCCGAGTGCCAGGAGCTGCAGGAAAACCGGGAGGCGCATGCGGGTCAGAAGCCAAACGCCGCAGTGGCGCTGAACAGGTTTTCGTGGTCCCGCTTCCGGTGGTCGACCGTGCGGCCGGATTCGAGGGAGTATTCCACCTTGAACACCAGCTGCGGGCTCCAGCGATAGCCAATCCCCAGGCTGAGGAGGTGCAACTCCGAGGTCAGCTTGGGGCCGAAGGCGAATTCACCGGCGTTGCCGACGCCGGCCACCGGGTATCCCTCGGGCGAAAACATCTGGCTCCAGCGGGCCGCCGCATGGAATCCCTCATACAGCGATTGAACCGCCTCGACGCTGTAGTAGGTGATCTGCCGGTCGTTGTTGGCCGCAGGATCGGTGTCGGAATAGGCGAGCACGCCCCCGGCGGTGGTGAGCGTGGTTCCAGGAAGACGAACCTGAACATCTCCCTGGAGCAGATCGGCCTGGAAGCGGGTGGTGGCCGGGGAACCGATGGATCGGATGAATCCGGAACCGATCCAGTAGGCCGAGAACTTCTCCCGCTTGAAATCGATGGACCCGGTTCGAGAAGCACTGCCGCTCAAGTGAAGCCAGGAGGCGGGATCATACGACAGTCGGCCGGTGACCATCTTGTCGCGGGTGAAGTCATCGGCGAGATCGACCGGTCCATTCTGAACCGCGAGGACATAAGAGAACTTCCCCTGCGATCCGTACGCCTCGATTCCCTCGTTCACGCCCCAGAGATCGATCAGCGAGTGGGAAATCAGCGGGTTCTCCAGCGCGTGACGATGCAGGTATTCCTCGCCAAACGGAATGTTGACCCGCCCGGCTCGCAGGTTGAGCTGGCGGTCCTGTCCCCAGCGCTTTGAGAGGTTTTCCGCGTCGAGGTAAAACTCCCCAGCGTGGAGGGACAATCCCGGTTCCTCGCGCTGGTACAGCAGGAGTTCGCTGTAGACATACACGTCAGTCCAAACGGGCGCCTCGAGGAGAATCCGGGCCTCATCGACCCTGAAGTCGGTGTTGGCAAATTGACCGTGCGACTGGGAGCTGAAGACGGCGACCGACCCATCGCCGCTGAGGTGGATCCGGCCCACGGTGGCCTTGGTCAGGGCGGCGGCGGATGATTCGACGTCAACCGACTCGTGCTTCGCGGGGGTGGCGTGATCGGGGGTGGCGGTGGACTGAAGCTGCTCCACCCGTTTCCCGAGGTCCTCGATGACCCGCTGCTGACTTCGAAGCTGCTCCTGCAGGGCGGCGTTCTGCTCCCGAAGTTGTTGCAACTGCTCGGCAATGGAAGGAGCGGATGAGGAAGCAGGCTCATCCGCGCGCAGCGGAAGGGCAGCGGCGGAAATCAGGAAAAACCCGATTGCCAACCGGGTTTTGTTGCGGGGGAACCGCTCCATCTGGCGACAGTGTCCGATCGAACTGCCTGAGCGCAAGTCGCCAAGTTCGTTCCGTCGGACGATTGAACAAGATGACGTTTTCCGAATTTGAGGCGTCTGTTTAAGGTCGATCGAACGTCGCAACCCATGCCACTCCCGAGCTTGAATCCCTGCGCCAATCGTTGAAGACCCCGGGGAACCCTTAATGTCCATCCAGCAAACCAATGCAGCCTGCATGCAGGCGGTGGCTCCTGGCGCTCGTGCCGCGGGGTCGGGTTTCCTGCCGCTTGGATGGCTTCGCTTGGCCATTTTGGGATGGCTTTCCATGCTGATCGGAGCGCAGGGCGATGACCTCGGGCGGGGCGCGGAGTTCTTCGAGCAGCGCGTTCGTCCGGTGCTGGTCGAGCACTGCTATGAGTGTCACAGCGCGGAATCCAAAAAGCTGAAGGGTGGGCTCCGACTCGACACCCGGGACGGCATTCGCCAGGGCGGGGCGACGCGCGCCGCAGTGGTGCCCGGGAGTTCGGGCCGCAGCTTGCTGATGGAGGCGATCGGCTATTCGAATCCGGAATTGCAGATGCCGCCCAAGGGACGACTGCCCGAGGCGGTCGTGGCCGATCTGCGGGCGTGGATCGATGCCGGGGCTGCGGATCCGCGCGCGGAGGGCAGCACGCAAACTGTGGTGTCCAAGCCGACGGCCACGGCAGGCCATTGGGCATTCCAGCCCATCCGCACCCCATTGGTTCCGTCGGGAAAGGGCGCGGCCAATCCGGTGGATCGATTCCTGGAAGGACCCCTTTTACAACGCGGTCTCTCCTACGCGCCCGAGGCCGAACGCCGCACGCTGATCCGCCGCGCCACCTATGATCTCACCGGACTGCCGCCGACCCCGGACGAGATTCGGGCCTTCCTCAAGGATGCGACGCCCCGGGCCTTTGAGCGTCTGGTGGACCGGCTTCTGGCATCCCCGGGATATGGTGAACGCTGGGGTCGCTGGTGGCTCGATTTGGCGCGGTATGCGGACACCAATGGTCAGGATGAAAACAAGGTCATGGCCAATGCGTGGCGGTATCGCGACTGGGTGATCCGCTCGTTCAACGTGAACCAGCCCTTCGACCAGTTCATCACCCATCAGCTCGCCGGCGACTTGCTGCCGACGAACGGCGTGCCGCTCCAGGAAATCCACCGACGCTGGACGGCAACCGGCTTTCTGGTGCTCGGACCCAAGATGCTGGCCGAGCAGGACAAGCCGAAGCTGGTGATGGACCTGGTCGACGAGCAGATCGACGTGACCACGCGCGCCTTCCTCGGGCTCACGGTCGGATGCGCGCGGTGTCACGATCACAAGTTCGAGCCGGTTCCGGCCCGCGACTACTACGCGCTCGCCGGCATTTTCAAGAGCACGAAGACGATGACCAATCTGGCGTTCGTCTCAAAATTCAACGAACGCCGGATCCCCACCGACGAGGAGCCCCAGGCGCTGGCGCTGGCGGTTGAGGAGGATCGCCCGGTCGATCTGCCGGTGCATCTCCGAGGCAGTCATTTGAATCTCGCCAAAGATCCCGTGCCGCGCGGGTTCATTCGCGTGGCGAACCCCGGATCGGCGATCACCCCGCCACCCGATCGCAGCGGCCGGCTGGAACTCGCGCGGTGGCTCACCGGGGACGACAATCCGTTGACGTCTCGAGTCCTGGTCAATCGGGTGTGGCAGGCGCATTTCGGCGAAGGGCTGGTGCGTACTCCCGACAATTTCGGACTCCGTGGCGCGACTCCCACCCACCCGGAGCTGCTCGACTGGCTGGCCACGGAGTTTCGCCGGTCGGGCTGGGATTTGAAGCATCTCCATCGATTGATCCTCACCAGCGCGGCGTGGCGGCAGGCTGGTTTGGGAAGCTTGGATGCAACCCGCCGGGATCAGGGAGATCAGCTCGATTCCGAAAACCGCCTTCTCTGGCATTTCCCGCGTCAGCGTCTGGAGGCCGAGATGGTGCGCGACGCCGTGCTGGCGGTTTCCGGTCGGCTCGACGCCACCATGGGTGGCTCACTGGTGAACGGCTGGAAGAACGACGAGTATGCGCCCACCGACGAGGTGTCGGCGACGTCGCTCCGGCGCTCGGTCTATCTCCCCATCGTGCGTGATCGGGTGTTCGACGTGTTCACCCTGTTTGATTTCGCCAACCCGAGCGTGGGGACGGCGAAACGCACGCCGACCGTGGTGTCACATCAGGCACTGTTCTTCCTGAACAGTCCGATGGTGAAGGCATCGGCCGCGGCGCTGGCGGAATCGCTATGCGTCCAGCCTGCGATGCGGCCAGAGGACCGGGTAGCCCGTGCCTACGAGCGGACCTTCGGCCGGCCCGCCACCGGGGAGGAAACGGCCAGGGCGCTGGCGTTCATCATGAGAACGCGTCGGGGGACAGACCCGGCGTCGGAGCGCGCCGCGTGGGCCGCCTGGTGCCAGGTGCTGTTCGCGGCGAATGAATTCCTGTATCGGGAGTGAGCACGCCTTTGCCCATGCACCACAATCTCCCCAAACCCAGCTCCCGCCGTCAGATGCTGCGGCAATGCTGCGGTGGCTTCGGGCAGCTGGCGCTCGCGGGGTTGATGGCGTCGCTGGAGCGCGGCACCGCGTTGGCGGGCGGGCCGGGGATTCATCCGTTGGCGGCGCGGCCATCGCCGGTGCGGCCCCGTGCGAAACGGGTGATCTTTCTCTTCATGCACGGCGGCCCGTCGCATGTGGACACCTTCGACTACAAGCCGCTGCTGATTCGTGATTCCGGCAAGCCGCTTCCCTTTGAGAAGCCGCGCATCCAGTTCGCCAAGACCTCCAATCTCCGCGCTTCCCCGTGGGCCTTTCGTCGCTACGGCCAGTCGGGAACGTGGGTGAGCGATCTGTTTCCCAAGGTGGGCGCCTGCGCGGATGACCTTTGCGTCATCAAGTCGGTGCACGGCACCAACGAGGCCCACGGCGGCGCATTGCTGAAGCTGCACACCGGATCCGACACCTTTGTGCGCCCCAGCATGGGGTCGTGGATCTCCTACGGACTGGGCACCGAAAACGAAAACCTGCCGAGCTTCATCACCATCAACCCCACACTCGGCCACGGTGGCGTGGGCAACTGGTCGAGCGCGTTCCTGCCGGCGGTGCACCAGGGAACGCCGATCGGCGGTGGCGTGCCCGTGGACCAGGCCACCATCCACTATTTGAAGGATCCCGACGGCGACCGCGCCCGGCAGCGCTCGCAGCTGGATCTGCTTTCGGAGATGAACCGGTCGCATCTGGAGCGCGCCGGGGCGGACGCGGCGCTGGAGGCGCGCATTGAATCGTTCGAACTCGCCTTCCGCATGCAGACCCAGGCGCCCGAGGCCATGGATGTTGGTTCGGAATCCCCGGCCACCCGGGCGCTGTACGGACTCGACGACCCAAAGACCGCCTCCTTCGCCCGCCAGTGCCTGCTGGCCCGGCGCTTCAGCGAGCGTGGCGTGCGGTTTGTGCAGGTGACGCATGGCTATTGGGATCAGCATGACGACCTCACCAAGGACCACGGACGTCTGGCGTCGGAGGTGGATCAGCCGATCGCGGCGTTGCTGAAGGATCTCAAGGGTCGCGGCCTGCTCGACGAAACGCTGGTGCTGTGGGGCGGGGAATTCGGGCGCACCCCGACGCTCCAGGGGAAGGACGGACGCGATCATCATCCCCATGCGTTCTCGATGTGGATGGCAGGCGGCGGCGTGAATGCCGGCACCAGCTACGGCATCACCGACGACTACGGCTTTTATTGCGTGGACCAGAAAGTTCACGTGCACGACCTGCATGCCACCCTCCTCGCGCTCCTGGGCATCGACCACGAGCAACTGACTTTCCGCAACGCGGGACGCGACTTCCGTCTCACCGATGTCGAAGGGCGTGTGGTGCGGGAGATTCTGCGGTCCTGAGGGCGCCGCAAGGTGCCGAGCTGGATTCCATTGTTCATGAACACCAAACGTGTCTTCCGATTCCTGATCGTCGCCGGATGGATGTCGCTGCCCGTTCTGTCGGTCCGGTCGGCAGACGTGGTGCTGCGCCGGACGGTGCTGGCCCCGGGGCTGGATGAGCCGATTGCGATGGAAGTGGCGCCGGACGGCAGCGTGGTGCTCGCCGAGCATCACGGGGCGTTGAAGCTCTGGAAACCGGTCGATGGGAGCCTTCGTTCCGCAGGAGCGTTGACGGTGTTCACCGGGCCCGAGGACGGCATCCTGGGGCTGGCGCTGGATCCGCAGTATTCCCGGAACGGGTGGATCTACCTGTATCACTCGACCCCGGGAGTCCTCGAAAACCGGGTGTCGCGTTTCACACTGCACGACGGTGTCCTGGACGCGACGTCCCAGAAGATTTTGCTGCGGGTGCCGACCCTCATTCCCAAGCCGAATCATTCCGGGGGCTGCCTGGGCTTCGATGGGGTGGGGAACCTCTACGTGTCGACGGGTGACTATACCTATGCGGGTCAGTCCGATGGGTTTGCCCCCATCGACCGCAGGCCGGGACATGAGATGAACGATTCGGAGCGCACGGCGGCGAACACCCTGGATTTCCGGGGAAAGATCCTACGCATCCATCCGGAGCCTGATGGCACCTATTCGATCCCGCCTGACAATCTCTTTCCGAAGGGGACCCCGAAAGCGCTTCCTGAGCTCTATGTGATGGGATGCCGGAATCCCTTCCGGTTCACCCTCGATCCGAAAACCGGTTTTCTCTATTGGGGCGACGTGGGACCGGACGCCCTGGGGCCGAATCCGGCACGGGGACCGGCCGGCTTTGACGAATTCAACATGGCCCGCAAGGCCGGGAATTTCGGCTGGCCCTATTTCAGTGCCGACAACCGGGCTTATGTGGCCTGGGATTTTCAGGCGAAGACCAATGGGGCGGCGTTTGATCCGGCGCATCCGGCCAACGACTCCCCCAACAACACCGGCCTGCGCGACCTGCCTCCGGCCCAGCCCGCGTTTCTGTGGTATCCACCCGGACCGTCTTCGCGCTGGCCCGAGGTGGGCTCCGGGGCGCGCTCGGCGATGGCGGGGCCGGTGTATCACTTCGATGCCGCGCTGAAATCGGATCGCAAGCTCCCACGGGAACTGGATGGCTCGGTGATCCTGTTCGAATGGGAGCGCGGCTGGATCAAGGCGGCGTGGCTGGATGAGTCGGGGAGCCTGAAACGGCTGGACTCGATCCGCACCGCGGAGCAAACAAAATTCAAACGCCCCATCTGCGCCAAGCTCGGACCGGATGGCGCACTCTATGTGATCGAATGGGGTAGCAACTGGTCCGGCAACCGCGACGCGGCGCTGGTGCGGCTGGAGGGGCAGGGCGGGACAGGCGATGGGCGTTAGGTAGCCGCCGACGGGAGGAGGCGGATCGCACGCCGCCCGACAACGTTCCTCACCGACTCGTCTCGTACAACCACCGCGTCGCAGTAGGGCGAACCGCCCGGTGGGCTGGGTGCGTGGACGCGCGCTCCTTACTCTCTGCGGCGTCCCACCTGTCTTCTACGCACCCGCTCGGCGGGGGCCTCGCGTTGCCACGTGGAGTTTACGGCGCGTGGTGTTCGATCCGCACCAGCTGGGTGTCGCGATTGCCATTCCACGCGGTGCCGTTTTCCAAAACGTAGAGGCAGCCGTCGGGGCCCAGCTCCATGTCCATCGGACGCATGAAGGTCATGTGCTCGCAGAACGGCTCGATGCGCAGGGCGCCCTTCTCGGTGCGGGCGATCTCGTTGTGGTCGTCGAGATGGACCGCCAGGATCCAGTTCCGCGACCACTCATAGATGAACAGGGTGTGATCGAACTCACGCGGGAGCTTGGTGGGCGATTTGAGACGTTCGTTGAAGTAATACACCGGCCCGGCCATCGCGGTGCGCCCGCCGGATTTCACCATCGGAAACCGGGTGGACGCGCTGTACGGGTACCAGATGAAGGCGGGCTGTGCGGGCGGGAGTTCCTTCGGGCCGGTGTTGAGCCGCGACTCATTCAGCGGATGCGCGGGGTCCCAGGCCTCGCCGCTCTTGCGCGTCTCGAAGTCGTAGCGTCGGTAGGGACGATTGTCCCCGGCAAAGAACGGCCAGCCAAAGTTCCCAGCCTTGCGGGCTTGATTCACCTCATCGAAACCCGCCGGGCCGCGGGACTCGTTCGGTCCGCCGGCGTCCGGTCCCACTTCACCCCAGTAGAGGAATCCCGTGCGCTGGTCGACGGTGATGCGGAAAGGGTTCCGGTTTCCCATCACGTAGATTTCGGGTCGGGTGTTGGGCGTACCCTTGGGAAACAGATTGCCAGCGGGAATGGTGGCGGTGCCGTCCGGCTCGGGATGGATGCGCAGAATCTTTCCGCGGAGATCGTTGGCGTTGGCCGCGGATTTCTGGGCGTTCCACGGACCGCGGCCTGGACGTTCGTCGACCGGCGTGTAGCCGTCCGATTCGCCCGGGTGGGTGTTGTCGCCGGTTGAGGCGTAGAGGTTGCCCTGCGCGTCGAAGGCGAGGGATCCGGCCGAGTGACAGCACTGCTCGCGCTGGGTGGCCACGCGCAGCAGGATCTTTTCCGAAGCGAGGTCGAGGGTGTCGCCCTTCAACGTGAACCGCGCGACGCGATTCTCACCCGTCTTCCCGGTGGCAGGATCGGTGCCCGTCTCGGGACTCGAATAGAACAAGTAGATCCAATGGTTCCGGGAAAACTTGGGGTCGAGCGCGATGCCCAGCAGGCCGTCCTCCAGCTCGTGAAACACCGGAAGGGTTGCTGCGACGGTTGTGGCCTTGGTCTTTGGGTTCCACACCTTGAGCACGCCGAGGCGTTCAATGAAGAACACGCGGCCGTCCTCGGCGACGGCAATTTCCATGGGATCGGCGATCACGTCGTCGATCTTTCCGTCGCCGTCGAGATCACGATCTGCTTCGAGGATCACCTTGTGGAAGGCGCCATCCGTCTGCGGCCCGGAGGGCTTGGGGGTCGGCTTGTCCTCACCGAGGAGCAGGCAGGGAAAACTTAGACCAACGCAGCACAGCCAAGGTAGCAGGGTTCGGGGAGCCATTCCGGTGGATTCAACCTCACACGCAGGTGGCGGGCA
>CANGMO010000015.1 GCA_947454295.1 Verrucomicrobiota bacterium
ATTTGTTTCCATTCATCCTTGGCGGCTTGGCGTCCCCGGCTTGAGAAATTCTTCACGGACGCTCATGGGGAGGTGTCGCGCCAAGACGCCAAGGCGCAAAGAGAGGACGGCCGCTGCGTGAGGACTCCTCCGCTCACCCCTACCATTCCAGTCCCCGGGGCTCGGTCCTTCAGAAGGGCAAGCATCGAGACACTTGCCACGGTTCCCGCGTCCGATCTTTATCGCCGCAAACCAGCCACCCAGTCGGAATGACACGCCCCTTCCGAACCACCGACACCGGGAGAACGCCAAGTTCAGGTGCATCACAAAGAGTGCCGGTCACGACGGGATTGGGTGCGTCGAGCAGCAGGCCATTCCCAAAACGCATGAACCGACTCCTCCCGATCGTCCTCGTCCTGTTCGCGATGTTGGCGTCGCCCGCCCGCGGCGAGGACGCCGACCCGGTGATCGGCAACCAATACCTGGAGCTGCACTTCCACAGGGACGGGGGCCGAATCGCGGCCACTGCGCTGCACCAGCGCGTCTCGAAGCGGGTGATCCCGCTGACCGCCGATGACTTTTCGTTGAGTCGGGAGGGCCAGGCGCCGTTGCAGACAGGGGACTTCAAGGTTGAGCGGGTGCAAACGACGGGAATCCCCGGCGGCCAGCGACTGAGCCTGACATTACGGGGCGGTGCGGGAGTGGTGGCGGTGATCTACGAACTGCTGGATGCCGATTCCTTCCTGCGCCGTCATCTCGAGTTCACTCCCGCGGCGCCGATGCGGTTGCGTCAGGTCGAAGTCTGGCGCGTTGGCGTGGAGGGCCACTGCCTGGATCAGGAAACCAGTGTTCCCGATGAGCTGCTGCAGAACGTCTGGGGTGTGGACCGCAAAACCGGGTTCGGAAAGCCGGTGTTTCTGGAGGACACCTTTTGGGGCCTGGAATTCCCCGCGGGATACAATCACTACGCCTCCGGATTTCTCACCCTCAATCATCTGCCGGGTCGCACGATCACCGGCACGTTCATCAGCAAGACCGCCGTTCTAGGTGTCGCCCGTGCCGGATCGGTTGCCTCGCAGTTTCGCGCCTACATCGACAAAGGTCGCCATCGCCCCGCAACTCCCGCCGTCCAGGTGGACTACAACACCTGGACAACGGTGTCGCCTGCCACCGAGGGGAACAGCCTCGACCTGATCGGGCGCTTCAAAAAGAACCTGTTTGAGGCGCACGGGGTTGCCTTTGACAGCTTCACCCTCGATGACGGCTGGGACGAGAAGCCCAGCCTCTGGGACCTGCGCACCCAGGGATTCCCGAACGGCTTCAAGCCACTGCTGGACGCGTTGCAGCCGATGGGAACGAAGCTGGGCCTGTGGCTCTCACCTTCCAGCGGGTACGAGCACGCCGCGTGGGGCGGGCAGCACGGGTATTCCCGGAATGCGACGTTCGACTGGTTCCTCTGCCAGAGTGATCCCGCATATCGCCGCGCCATGAACCGCATCGTCCCGGACCTGATCCGCAATCACGATGTCGGCTTCTTCAAAATGGACGGTTTCTGCGCCAGTTGCGACACCCCCCTGCACGCCCATCATCTCGACGGTGATTTCGCCCGCGAAGCGAACGTGGATGCCCTCATCGAATTGCTCACCGCGATGCGAAAGGCGAAGCCCGGAGTCTACCTGGATCCAACCAGCGGTATGTGGCTCAGCCCCTGGTGGCTTTGGCATGTGGATTCGGTTTACGCCGACACCTACGACGGAACCGCCCCGGCGCTCGTGCCCTCCCCCAATGGGTTCGACGGCGCCACCACCATCCGCGACGCGCTTCTCCGACGGAGAATGGCGGCAAATCCAGGATTCGATCCCGGTGCGATCGAAACCCTGGGCGTGTATCTGGATCCCACCCTGGCCATCGATCCCGCCAGTTTCTTCGACAGCTGGCACGACAATGCCATGATGGTCGCCGGCCGGGGCAATCGCCTGCTCACCTTCTACATGAACCCGGAGAAGTTCCCCAATCCCGGGCGGGATTGGCCATTCCTGGCGGGCTTGATCCAGTGGACCCGGCACAACGCTGCAACACTCGCCCGCACCGAGATGATCCTGGGCGACCCGTATCGCATGGAGCCCTACGGCTACGCGCATTTCGTCGGAGAGCGAGGAATCCTGGCCGTGCGCAATCCGTTCATCCAACCCCAGACTGTCCACTTGAAGCTGGACGACTCATGCGGCTGGAGTGCGAGCGACGCCGGAACCCAAACCTACACCGCGACCGTCGCGTTCCCGTATCACGAGACGCTGCCTCCTAGCCTGCGGCATGGGGATACCCTGACTCTGGAGCTGCAACCCTACCAAACGCTCCTCCTCGAACTCGCACCCCGTGCCGCCTCGCCGCCCACGCTCGTCGGGGTGCGTGCGCGGGAGCTGGAACACTCGCCAAGCGGCATCTCCTGGGAGGTTTTCGGTTTACCGGGATCGAAACTCTCCGTGCCGGTTTCCGGATTGCCAAAGCCCAGCAATATCAACTGGGCGGGTCAGCCTCTGAAGAATGCCGGACGTGCTGGTGGCGTGAAGCTGCCGCTGACGTTCCCAGGTGAGGCGAAACGCACCATTGTCGAGTCCGGGAAGCTTCAGTCCTCCATCGCCACTGACGGCACGGTCCAACTCGAGGGGACGGGGACGGTCAGCATCGCCAACGGAACCAAGGCCTTCGTCTATTTGCTTTGCCTGGACCCGGCTCCCTCCGACCTGCAATTCCGATGCAGCGCGACCGTCAACGGAATCCCGGTTCCCGCCGAGGCGATCCACACTCTGGTGGGCTCAAAAACGACGCTGCGCCCGGTACGGGAGTTGCCCTTGAAACCGTGGACTCTCATTCGGTTTCCCGTGCCGGACGGGAAAAACGCGATTCGAATCACGCTCGCTCCCTCCAACCCGCAGACGAAGGCGTTTGAGGTTCAGGCCGGGTGGTGGCTCTGGACTGAACAGTCTCTGCAACGGGAAATCCTGACCATGGAGTTTGATCAAACGTTGCCGTCAATCCCGGCAAGGGTTCTTCCGTTTCCGTCCGGGATGGCATTCCAGCGGCAGGTGATTCCCCTGCAGCCGCTGAAACCCTTTTCAATGACGGCGCCGACCCGGGCCGCACGGTGACGGCATGAAGGCTTCAGCCGACGACCTGAACCACTCCCGGGAAAACCTCGAAGCGACTCACGGCATGCGCAGCCGGTAGAAGCGCGCAGGACGGGTTGCCCACTTCGCATCGCCGACGTGCACGGTTCCGCCCGCCAGCGAATTGGTGGAAACCGGTGTCCAATCGGGTTGGCCCAAATTCGTGGAAGCTTCGACGACAAACGAAGGATCACCGCTGCCGGTGACGTCGAAACCAAACGCTCCATCCGCCACGCCCCATCGGGTGGCGGGAGCGACGATCCGCGGTTCGAAAACGACGGTCGGACGGCCCCCGAATGAAGACGCCCACCCACTGGCCTCCGGCAGGTGGTAAACCGTGGCACCGCTGTCGGAAAGGAACGTGTAGCCGCTGCCGTTGCCGGGCGCGTTCCCCTCGAAATACACCCGTCTCAAGCTGGCGCAGGAACTGAACGCATCCATCTCGATCTGCGTCACCGACTCAGGGATGGTGATGCCGGCCAGGGCCGCACAGTTTCCAAAAGCGTATCCCGAAATAGTGGTCATCTCCTTCGGAATCGAGATGGCACCAAGACCCACGCAGTCCGAAAAAGCCGAGGGTCCAATGATCATCACGCCATCGGGGATCGCATAGCTTCCAACCCTTCCCTGCGGATGGCGCAGAAGCGTGGTTTGCGCCTTGTCGAAGAGCACGCCATTGATGCTGCGGTAGGCCGGATTGCCGTCATCCACGGAAATGGCCTGCAGGGACCGACACCCTTTGAACACATCGTAACCCAGGTCCGCGACACCACGGCCAATCGTCACCTGCAACAGGCCGGTGCATCCGTGGAACGCATAGGCTTGAACAGATCTGACGCTGTCGGGAAGGGTCACCTCGGCGAGTTGATCGCAATCTTCGAAGGCCGAGGTTTCGATGCGTGCGACACCACTTCCCATCACGAGTCGGGTCAGTCTCGTGCAACCGTTGAAGGCGTAGTAGCCAATGTTGGTAACGCTTCCCGGGATCGTGACCTCCGTAAGTCCAGCGCAGAACTGAAAGGTCTGAGGCTCGATATTGCGGATCGAGTCAGGAATCACGATGCCGTTCAGATTCCAGCACCAGGAGAACGCAGAGGTTCCAATGCTGATTACGCTCCCGGGAATCGAAACGATCCGAAGAGCGGGACACGCTGAGAACGCCTCCTTCTCAATCGCGATGACCCCGATCGGAATGTCGACTCCGGTCAACCCCACGTTGCCCGCAAATGCGGCTTCACCGATTTTCGTGACACCGCCGGGAAGAGAATGCATGCCGCTCCGGCCCGCCGGGTAGCAAAGAAGCGTGGTCTGCCCCTTGTCGAACAACACGCCGTTCACACTGCGGTAGACGGTATTGCTTTCATCCACCACGAGGTTCAACAGGTTCGTGCATCGACCAAAGGCGCCCGTCCCGATCTGAGCGATACCAGCCGGGATCCGGACCTCGACCAAACCGCTACAGCCCTTAAACGCATCCCCTCCGATGCTGGCGACCCGCGTCTGAAACTCGACGTTGGTCAATCCGATGCAGTTCTCAAAGGCGCCGCCGGCAATCCGGTTCATACTCTCCGGAAACCGAATATCGGTCAGACTCCTGCAGCCAGCAAACGCACTTCCCTCGATGCCGACCACGTGTCGGGGAATGTTGAGGTTCGTGAGGCCGATGCAATAGGCGAAGGCGTAGTCTCCGATTTTGGTGACCCCTTCGGGAATCTCGATCTCGGCGAGACTGGAGCAGCCATGGAATGCCCACGACGGAATCTGCGTCAGGCCGACGGGAAGCGCCACGCGCGTCAGATGATCGCAACCCTCGAACGCCCGGATCCCCACTGTAGCCACATGGTTGCCCAGCGTCACCCGGGTCAGATTGGTCAGCCCGCGAAACGCCGTGTCCCCAATCCGGGTGACCGGAAGGCCATTGATGGAATCGGGGATTTCCACAATCCCACCCGCCCCTTGATACCCGGTGATCGTGATCTGGTTGTCCGTGCTGGAATAGGTGAACTGCGCCCGAAGTGTCGCCGGCAGGGCCGTGAGCCCCAACAGCCACCACATCACCCACAGCCAGACGCGGCGCTCGCGTGGGGCGCTTCTGCAATTCCCGGTTACTTCTCCCCCTGTCTTCATGAACTCCCCCTTGGCTTGAACATCCACCACCCGACGCCACTTCCCATCAATCAACGGATTGCCCGGAAGGCTGGCTCAGAAGGAGTTGTTGGAGATCAACGAAGCAATGGCGGTGCCAACTGGCACATCGCCATCGGTTGGCGTCCCGGGCTCCGTGCTTCCCCTTTAATCCTTCAGCACTTCGGCCCTTCAACCGTCTCGTGCAGGCACGACAATTCCGCGGAAAAAACCATCAAGGGGAAACTCGGTAGAGGGGAAAATTGGAGCGAGTGAAGGGATTCGAACCCTCGACATTCACCTTGGCAAGGTGACGCTCTACCAGGCTGAGCTACACTCGCATCCGTACCGCGGGCGCCTTTGATGCTAGAACCTGGGAGGGATTGCAAGCGGAGTTTTTTTGAGATTTCTCAACGAGCTCAAATCCATCCCCGCATCCGGTAGTACACCAACCCCACTTGCTCGTGCACCCAGTAGCGCATGAGCTCGAATCCGCGCATCCGCGGAACCACCGACCACGAGGCCTTCGATTCAACAGCGTCCAACCCCAAAAACTCCGCACCGACGGGAATCACGGTGACGCCCAGATTCTTGAAGATCGCCTCAGCCCGCCTCAGGTGATACCCGGAAGTCACCAGGACCAGCCGAGTCCATTTGCGCTCCCGGGCCAGCCGGATCGAGCGCTCGGCCTCCACACGGGTGTTGGCGCAGATGCCCAGGGGATAAACCGTGCCGACGGGGATACGCCACAATTTGATCCACTCAACCAACGGCTCGGAATCCGGACGCCGGACGCCTTGAATCTCGTAGAAGCTGCCGCCCAGAACCAGCGCATTGGCCCCGGTGCTGCGCGACAGCTCGCAGGCCAACAGGATGCGGTCAGCCGCCTCACCCACACCAAAGTGGAGCGGTGTACGCGGGGAGTAATCGTGCGTCCCGCCGAGCATGATCACGGCATCGGCGCGGGTCGGCCAGCCGCGGACATTGGGATCGTAGGGCCGTTCCAGCTCGGCCACGAGGCGCGCGGGAATATCGGTGCCGCCAATCAACTGGATGAACCCCGCGAGCGCCGCCGGCAGCAGGCAGGCCAGAATCCGGCCACGGAACAGGTTCACCACCACCGCCAGCAGCAGCGTAGCCCAGATCAGTCCGATGGGCTGAAGCAGCGCATCCAGAGCATGCTGAATGGAGACAAGCACGGGCGGAGGCTGGCCTCCGGAGGCAAAAGGAAAAAGGGAAAACACCGGTTGCCAATCACTGATCACGAAGTTCTCGGGCGGGCGCCTCCAGGTAGCCGCCGAGGGAACGAGGCGGACTTCGCCCCCCACACGCGTGAGCGCACCAACGGAACCGCAGAGCCCTCCATGACTGAGGGAATCCGCCTCCTGCCGTCGGCGGCGACACACCGATCCCTGATCACGGGTTGCTGATTGCTGATCGCCAATCCCCGGTCACCAAAACTCCAGCCGATACTCCGCATACCGCCGGGTGATGGCCTCCACATAGGCGCGGGTGGAGGGGAACCCGATCTGATTCCGGAACGCGAGGCTGTTCGTCCGCGCCGGACCGGTCATCCACTTCAGCACATTCCCGCGACCCGCGTTGTAGTCGGCGAGGGCGTACGTGATCGGGTCATCGGTCCCCGGGTAGCGCCGCAGCAGCTTGGCCAGATAATAGGAACCGGCAAGGGTGTTGGTCCGGGGATCAAAGACATGCTCGTGCACAAACCCGGGCACGTGCTGGGCCCCCGCCCACTCATGCGCCGCCTCATCCATGAGCTGCATCAGACCGATCTCCCCGGCCTTGCCGACCACCTTGGGATCGAAATCGCTCTCGCGCCAGACCACCGCCTTCACCAGAGCAGGTGGCAGTTGATATCGACGGGCGGCATCGCGGATGAGGCCGTCGTACCGGCGTTCCTTGTGCCATCGCCAGCACCAGAGCGCCCCGCCATCCAGGGCGAGCAGCAGCACCAGGCAAAGCATCCAGCGACGGGACATGGGGGGAGGATGGGTGAAAGCGTTGAAGAGGTGAAGAGTTGAACCGGGAGACAGACGTTCAACCCACGTCCCTTGATTCCGCGGGTTGCCGCGAAGACGGGGCTGACAACCTTGAAGCGGCCGCTAGCATTCGGGCACCAACCCATGAACGCCTCCCGTCGCCGGTTTCTCACCACTTCCGCCTCGGCTGCCGTCGGCGCCGCCGGTCTGCTCTCCGCTCCCACATTGCAGGCCGCGCCGTCCGCGTCCCTCAAAAAGCCCAAGGTTCAGCTGGCCGTCGCCAGCTACAGCTACTGGCACTTCCGCGATCCCAAGGTGACGATCGAGGGCGTCGTGGAGCGTGCGGCGGCGATGGGGATCGCCGGCGTCGATGTGCTGCACCGACAGATGGACCTTCCCGAAAAGGAGCCACTGACCGCCGAGCACCGCGCCTATCTCTCCCGGCTGAAACGCCACGCCACCCGCCACGGCGTGAGCTTTTGCTGCCTCAGCATCCACCAGGATTTCGTGGACCCCGATCCCGCCTTCCTGCGCGCCCAGATCGCCCACACGCACAAGTGCATCGAGATCGCCTCGGCACTCGGCATCGGCGTCCTGCGCATCAACTCGGGGCGCTGGAACACCATCAAGGATTTCGACGACCTCATGAAGGCGCGCGGCATCGAGCCCGTGCTCCCCGGGTACACCGAGGACGACGGCTTCAAGTGGTGCATCGACAGCCTGCACCAGTGTCTCGACAAGGCGGCGCAGCACGGCGTCATCCTCGCGGTGGAGAATCACTGGGGACTCACCCGTTCGCCGGAGGGCCTGCTGCGCATCACCGACGCCATCCAGTCCCCCTGGCTGGGGGTGCTGATGGACACCGGCAACTTCCTGGAGAACCCCTACGACAAGCTGGTGCGGATTGCCGCCCGGACCGTGTACGTGCAGGCCAAGACCTATCCCGGCGGCGGAGAGTGGTACACGCTGGACCTGGATTATCCCCGCATTGCCTCGATTCTCGCCGATGCCGGGTACTCCGGCTGGGTGGCGCTGGAGATGGAAGGAAAGGAGAACCCCGAGACGGCGGTGCCCAAGAGCATCGCGGCGCTGCGACGTGCCTTTGTTTGACCCGGGTCCGATCTGCATTCGCCCTCAACCTGCATCACGAATCCCATTGCGACCGCTGCCGCTCGCTTCGTACTCTTGCCCATCTGCTGGTCGGATCAGCCGATATACAAGGAACTCCCCCGTTAAGCACTGAATCCTGTCCCATGAAGACCACTGTCATTGCCCTTCCCCTGTTGCTGACGTTTGCCGCCCACGCCCAGGTGCTGCAGACCAGCCCGGTCACCATCACGTCGCCCTCAAGCGGCAACGCGGCGTTGAATACGATCACCAGCCTCTCGATCCCGCAATTCAACGTGGCGGGCGGCACGCTGCAGTCCATCTCCATCGTCTTCCTCGGAAGTCTGACAGCGAGTGCCAAGATGGAGAATCTCTCTGCCTTCCCCGTGGGAGTCACGGCATCGGACGCGGGCACCTACGTTCTAAAACGCCCTGACACCTCCAGCATTGCCACAGTAGCTCCGTCTGCTTCCAGCGTGGCGACGCTGGCTGCGTACGACGGCGTCCTCGACTTCGCTGGAACCTCGGGCAACACGTTTGCCGACAAGACCGGCACGGACTCGGCGAGCCTGACACTTTCCACCGCCAGTGACCTCGCGCTGTTTAGCGGGGCGGGCAACCTTTCCCTGACGGTCTCCGCCACGGCGACGCCGTCGGCTATTGGCGGCCCGAATCTCATCTCGTCAACCGCATCGGTCGGCTATGCCTCCGCAACGGTCACCTACAACTATTCCGTTCCCGAACCAAAGGAATACGCCGCCGCAGTGGGACTCGCCCTGGTGGGCTTCGCCGCCTGGCGCCGCCGCACCGCGCGCCGCTGACCGGCTCGCCGTCGTTTTCATTCCGCTTCCAAAACGCGGGCGTGAACCTTCCGTTCACACCCGCGTTTCTTCTTCCCGCCTCCCCGGGTTCTCTCAATTCAAAAGACCGACGCGGGCAGGCGGCCGGGCACCAACATTTCCGGCGGGATCCGGGGCGCATGCAGATCCTCCACCCACGGATTGTGACGGAACCAGTGAACCGAAACCGAGGCGAGGTCCGCCGCAGGATCCACCAGCGGTTGATACGGCCGGCCGTTGAAGGACACCCGGGTCAGGGCATGCACCGCCGGACGCCGCCCCGTGCGCGCCTGCCATAGGTCCGCCACCCGCACCGCATACCGCCGCAACAGGAACGGCTGACTGCTGAGGTGGAGCCACTGCGATGGGGTGGCGTCCGCGGTCAGGTTCCACACCACCCGCGGAAATCCCTCGGGTGTGGCGGTGAGCCGAACCGGCAGCCCGGGGATCGCCCCAATCGATTCGCCCTCCCAGCCGGCGGTGAACACCTCCAGGGGATGGTCCCCTTCGCGATGGAGACGTTGCTCCGCAGCGCGCCATACCTCGCGAATGACCGTCGTTTCCCGGGTCGAGGAAGATTCCCGAAGCACCGCGGGATCCTGGATCACCAGAAACCTCGACGGAGTGCGCCCCCCTGACTCCATCACAAACGGCGCGAGCCGCTGAAAATACGGCGCCAGCGAACCTCCGGCGTCAAAGCGGCGGAGTTGGTCGAACTGGTCGGCCAGCATGCCAATCGTGGCGGCGACGATCGATGCGTCCGCTCCGCGTGCCATCTGCGCGCGCAGGGTCCCTGCAGTGGCACCCAGTTTCGCGGCGAGCCCCGATTCACCGGCGTCACGCAATCCACCCACCAGCCGATCCGCAATCTCAAGCAATGGCAGCGTCTCAATCATCCCCGCGGGCTCATGCCCAAACCGCTCCCTCCACAACTCTAGAACACGGACCCGCGCCGCCTCCCGCGTGCGGCCGGTGAACTGCCGCGACAGCGAATTGAAGACCACCCGTTCCCCGGTTCCCGGGGCGGTGACCACCAGCAATTCCGGCAGGGATTCCCAGTCCATCGTCCGGGGATCCACATCGTGAAACAATGTTCGTTCGCCCGGCCACCGATCCCAATGGATGATTCCCGGCGTTCCCGACCGCGGCTCGACGATGGCCGGATCGTCCAGTGTGATTTCCGGTACGTAGGCATGTCGCGTGTCGGCCTTGAGGCGCCAGGCAAAGCTCAACCCCTCCCACGTGAACCGGTCATCGCCGGCGATGAACCATCCGCGGATCGGGATGAGAACCTGCAGAACCATCCAGATCGCCACGAACCCGGGAACCCAGCGCGGGAGCCGCACCTCCGGCCGCGCGACCCGGATCGTCAGCGGACGCGACCGCCATCCCAGGAATCCGCCCACTCCCGGCAGCAGGAGCATGCCGCCGATAAGCCATCGAATATCGGGATGCCGGATCCGTGGACGTCGCAGCCAGCGCACACAGGCTGCGGGCCATCCGGGATCGAGGAAGATCCATGAGGTCGTGATTCCCACGAGGGGAAACCACGCGATGTCGCTGAAGATCAGGAAGTGGTTAGTGAGGTGAAACACCGTCATCAGTACCAAACCGAGCACCCGCGTCCTGCGTCCCAGCAGGAGAAACCCCACCGACAAATCGAACAGCATGCCAATCCAGCTGATGGCGTAGGCAAACCCGACGCTGTGGATCAACGACTCGAGCGAATGAAAGAGCGCCGGAGGAAGCGCGTGGCGGAACGTCTCGGCGACCGCGGGACGGGCCAGGAACCAGCGCACCGGCGCCGCGTCCAGCAACCAGTCGGCGCTGAACTTGGTGACACCGGCGTAGGTATAGGCGAGCACAAGCTGGGCCCGCAGCAGGAACACCGGCCAGAACAGAATGACTCCCTCTTCCGTGGGCGAGCCGGCACCTTCGCCACGGGCCAGACGACGCCGGCGCCTCCAGGCATCCACGCTGAAGCAGCGTTCCGCCGGCATCCACATCAGCAGGAACAGCAGGAGTACGTCGAGGTAGTAGTCGCTCCGCCAGTAGGTGCGCATCGACTCCGCCACATACAGCCAGCCCCAAAGAAGAAAGGTGGTGACCGAGGTGAGACGATAGAACGCCCCTGCAGCCATCAGGATTCCTGAGACCCCAAGTGCCGCCACAAGCACGTGCATCCCAGGTTCCGCGGGCACTGGAACCCAGCTGAACAGTGGATACGGCGCATGAAACCGGATCCCCGGCGCGGTGAAATAGGCCTCCAACGGAGTCCGACCGGTCGACACCATGTCGGGCATCGGAACACACAGCGTGATCGCCTCGAGCAGCATGAGCATGCCGGCGAGGATCCGGAACACGGCAAGCGATTCACCGGAAACCGGGGCGCCAAGGAGCGAACGAATGGAGCGAAACGACATCAAAGCCGGCCACCCCGTGAGGGCTCTCAGCAATGCAGGAGACTCCGTTTGTCTGTCGCCCCCACATCACGGAGCCGTCCTCAAGAGCGACCGAGCCCCACAATTCCGACGCGCCATTTCAATTGTCAACGATCGCTCGTTTATTTGTGTAATTTATAAGCGGCAGTGCAACGCATCGTGCGACGACGCGGCACGAACTCATGGCAAACACTGGTTATTGCTGCGCGATCGCGCAGTTTTGAACGCGGCAATTCGCGACCGCATCAGCCCCGCAAACGGCTGATCAGCCGCGGGAGAAGTGCGACGACGCGGTCGACCTCATCCCGGGTGGAATCGCGTCCGAGCGAGAATCGGACGAGCGCGTTCGCCTCGGCGGCCGGGACGCCCATCGCCGCCAGCACATGACTGGGCTCCAGCGATCCCGCCGAGCACGCCGAGCCGCTGGAGGCGCACACGCCCTCGAGATCGAGCGTCGCCATCAGCGCGATGCCGTCGGTGCCCTGCACGGAAAAGGCGACTGTGTTCGACAGACGGTCGGAGTCCGCCGAGGAACTGCGCACCGTGACCCCGGGAATGCCGGCGGCGGCCGCTGCGAGGCGTTGCGTGAGCGGAAGCAGCGTGGCCGCGTCGAAGGCCGGTGTGATCACACACCGCTCGAACGCCGACACGAGCCCGGCGATCGCCGCGAGATTCTCGGTTCCGGCGCGTCGTTCGTTTTCATGACCGCCCCCGATCTGGGTGGAAAGCGGTTGCAGCGGCGAGCGGATGAACAGCGCTCCGGCGCCCTTCGGTCCATGAAACTTGTGGGCGCAAACTGACACGAGGTCCGCCTCAAATTGATGGATGTCCCGGAACGGCAGCTTCCCGAAGGCCTGCACCGCATCGGTGTGGAAGATCACGCCCCGTTCGCGGCACAGGCGGCCGATGTCCGCCACTGGATGCAGCGTCCCCACTTCGTTGTTGGCGGCCATCACCGACACCAGCGTGGTGTCGGATCTCAGGGCGCCCTCAACCCCGGAAATGGAAACCCGTCCAGCCGAATCGACGGGAAGCTCGGTCACGTCGAAGCCCTCGTTTTCCTTCAGGAACCGGAAGGCGTGCAGCACCGCGGGATGCTCGACCGCGGAGCACACAAGATGCCGGCCGCGCGCCCGGAGTCGCCGGGCCGTGCCCAGGATGGCGAGGTTGTTGGATTCAGTGCCTCCCCCGGTGAACACCACTTCCGAGGGCTTGCACCGCCACAGCGACGAGAGCCGGTACCGCGCATCATCGAGTGCGGCGCGCGCGGTGCGACCAACAGCGTGAACCGACGAGGGATTTCCCCAGTTCGCGCCCAGAAACGGCAGCATGGCCTCGCGCACCACGGGATCCAGCGGCGTGGTGGCGTTGTAGTCGAAATAGATGGGAACGGAGGCGGACCGCACGTCCCGAGCATCGCCACAGGCGGACGGTTGTCCACGCCCACTTAGCGACCGACCGGCTTCAACATGGCGCGCGGACGCAGATGAAACGCGTTCACAAACTTCACCAGCGCACGAACGTCGGGGTAGTTGGCCTTCCAGTTGTGCGCGAGCCCGGTGGATTTGGGGGCGCCCTCACGGGTGACGGTGTCCAGCCAGATGCCGGTGCGGGCATCGGTCATGTGGGCATCCACAAACTGGAAGGTTCGGAGCAGCGCTTCCTGATAGGCCATGTTGCCCGGCTGATGCGCGAGGCCGTCGGTGAGCGCTGCGATCATTTCCGCCTGCACCCACCACACCTTGCTGGTGTCGGTGGCCGGCCCGTTGTCCGCGCCCCGGTTGTAGGTGCCGCCGCGCTCCAGGTCGGTCCCGTGCGCGAGCGCATGATCCACATGCGCATGGAAGTGGGCCCAGGAAGGCGTCGCATGCAGCGAGAACCGCGTGCCCTGCCGCAGCACCTCCTCGGCACGGATCATCAGCCACGCGAATTCCACGTTGTGCCCGTAGCTCAGTCCCGCGCTCGACGGATCGGTGGAGGGCGACCAATCGGGACGAAAGTGAAACGCCGACTTCGCGGGATCTGCGGGATAGAAGTAGCGTCGATTCAGCCCCAGCGCCTCGGTGAGCGACCGGCGGACGTCGGCATCGCGCGACTCGGCGTACAACTCCGCGAGCGCCTCCATCCAGTGCAGGTGCGTGTTGGCACTCTTGTGGCCGGCCAGTTCGACGATGGCATTGCGATCGCCGACGGGAAGCGGAGTCCAGTCGCGCTCGAAGTGCTCCATCCAGCCCTGATGCGCCGCATCATGCGTGCGACGCTGAAGCTCGCGATACAGCCCGAGTGCCTCCTTCAGGGCCGCGGGGTCGCCGGACGCCCGGTGGTATTCGACCAGCGCGTACACGACGAACGCC
>CANGMO010000016.1 GCA_947454295.1 Verrucomicrobiota bacterium
ACCTTCAGGACGATCCTACGCCCTGCCATGGATTGGTCCGGCGCGATTCTTCCGCTGGGGTTCACCGTAGCGGGGCGGCAAGGCGACGCGTCGCCAGGCTCATGGCACCGCACAACGGGAAGAACCTCCGTTCCGTCCGTTGCACGCGCTCGGGTTCGGGGACATTCTCACGACATCGCAACGCCCCGCTGGGCGAGCGACGCGAATCCTGTTTCCTCCCGCCATGTCCTCCCTAACCCGGTTCACCGTTCCCCCGCTCCACACCGTCACCCGGAAGCTCGCCTCGGTCGCGATGGGAATGACCGCGCCGGATCAAGTGCTCACCGGCGCCCGTGTTCTTTCCACCTACACCGACCGCATTCACAGCGACCGTGAGATCTGGATCGCCTGCGGGCGCATCGCCGCGGTGAAGCCGGCCGGCGAATCCAAGCGACTCGGCCACGCCGCCCCCACCTTTGACTGCGCGGGCGGCATCCTCGCGCCCGGACTGGTGGATCCACACATCCACATCGAATCCTCGATGATGACCGCCTGCGCCTACGCCGAGGCGGCGCTGTTGAACGGCACCACTTCGATTTTCTGCGACAGCCACGAAATCGGAAACGTCTGCGACGTGGCGGGCGTGGAGTGGATGCTGGAGGACGCGCGTCAGGCGCCCCTGAACATCTTCCTCACCCTTCCGAGCACCATCCCCGCCACCAATGCCTCGCTGGAAACCGCCGGGGGTGATTTCACTCCGGAGAAGGTCGCCGGTGTCTTTGACAAATGGCCGGAGGCGGTGGCCCTTGGCGAGAAGATGGATTTCGTTCCGGTGGCCCTGGGCGATCCGCGCAGTCACGGCGTTCTCGCGGAAGCGCTCAAACGCGGGCGACCGGTATGTGGTCACATCTACGGCCGCGAGTTTGTGGCGGCGGCGGCCGCCAGCGGGATCACCGATACCCACGAGTCCATCGATCGCGAAATCGCCAATGATTTCCTGGAGGCAGGTCTCTGGATCTTTCTCCGCGGCGGCAACCCAAAAACGCCCTGGCACTCCCTGCCCCTCGCCATCATGGCAGTGACCGAGCTCGGCGCGGATCCGAAGCGGGTGTGTGTCTGCACCGACGACCGCGATGCCGACGACCTGTTCTTGTTCGGCCAGGACTGGGTGGTCCGCGAAGCCGTGATGCACGGCATGAAGCCCACCACGGCATGGAGCATGGGATCGCTGCATCCCGCGACCCGCTATGGCATGGACGGGGAATTCGGCGGACTCGGCCATTCACGCCGCGCCGACATCGTCCTCCTCAACGACACTCTCGAACCGCGCTGCACCTGGTACGGCGGCGAATTGGTGGTGCAGGATCGTCGCATCACGCCGCGTCTCGAAGCCGCCCTCAGCAAGCGCTATCGGTATCCCGCCGCGGCGTACAAGACGGTGCACATCGCCGACGATGTGGCCGTCATTCCCCCGCTACCGAAGACCCCGTGCACCGCGCACGTGCTCCGGGTGGCGCTGCCGGGAATTCTCACCTTCCACGACACGCTCGCCTTCCAGCCCGCTGCCACCTGGGAACAGACGCTGCAGACGCACAACGACCTGTGCTTCCTCACCGTGATCGAGCGGCACGGAAAGAACGGTGGCGTCGGCTACGGATTGCTGAAGGACTTCGGCCTCAAGTGCGGGGCGGTGGCGAGTTCGATTGGTCACGACGCCCACAATCTCGTCATGGCCGGCACCAACGAGGCCGACATGAAGCTCGCGCTGGAAACCCTAAAAGCCTCTCAGGGGGGTGTCTGCGTTGTCCGCGAAGGCAAGGTGGTATCCCACGTCGCGCTGCCCATCGCCGGACTCCTTTCGGATCAGCGGGCCGGCGTCGTAGCGCGGGAATCCGAAGCCCTCAAGCAGGCGTGGACCGAGGCCGGATGCATCCTGCCCTACATGGGATTCAACCTGCTGCCGCTCTCGGTGATTCCGGAGATCCGGCTTACCGACAAGGGGCTGGTGCTAGTGCCGGAGATGACCCTGGTGCCACTCTTCGAGGGATGACAGGGAAGGGTGAACGGGTTGAACCGTTGCAGAGTTGCCGAGCAAATCGGTGCGGTGGTGCACTCACCCGCATCGACGACGCTGGCGCTGGTCGTCGTGAGTTTTCAGAAGGGCGGAAGCCAGCTCTAACCAGCAGTGGCCTCTGCATCATGAGAATAGCCCTGGCCTTCAGGCCAGGGGTTGGGCCCGGATTCGAATCAAGTCCCGGAGGGACGTCAGAGGCATCTCCTGCCGTCCCTCCGGGACTCAGCAATACCATTGGGGTCGGAACCCCGGCCTGAAGGCCAGGGCTATTGTCTCGAACGCTACCACGGAGAACTGCGTGCTCAACCCAGCGAAGGGTCCGAACCACTTCCCGCCACTTCTCGCCGATCCTGAAAGACTCCCAGACACCGCCATGGTCTGTTCCCCGGAAAGGGAGAACTGCCGCCCTACTTCTTCACATCCTTCAGCACCGCTTCCAATTCGGCAGCCGGAAGGGCCTTGAGCGCCGCCTTGAGTTGGTCCGGCGTGATGGCGGCAGAGGTCGTTGCAGCACCGGTCATGGGAACCTTCATCAGTTCCTCAACCGTCCAATTTTCACTCCGCTTCCCGACTTCCTTTGAAACGGCTTCGACCTGCGCGAGGGTGACGATGCTGGCCTTGTTGCCCCAGCTGTTCCGGACATAGCTCAGAACGTTGGCAATTTCCTCGTTGGTGAGGCCGGTGGGGTTATCCGCACTCTGCCCCTGCGGGTTCATCACACCGCCTTGGTACATCACGTCCTTAACCTTCACCGGATCCTTTAAACCGTGCATCGCAATTCGTGCGATCCGGTTCGGTGACTCCGCCAGGATCCAGTCGGATCCTGCCAAGGGCGGAATGTTATAGGGCGCTTCCGGACGGCCGTTTCCGTCGGCCATGTGGCAGTTGACGCAGGTTTTGTTGTACACCGCCAATCCTGCCTTCAGCACTACGGCATTCGGATCCGCCGCCACGGCGACGACCTTGGGAGCCGGGCCATGGGGGATCTCGTCAAATTCGTTGGCGTCGAACCGACCGCTGTAACGGCCGACGTACAGCCCGCCCCAAGCCAGCAGCGCGGCGCCGCCCACCAGGAGGAGGGTGTCCACAGTACCAAAAGCGCGGCGCATCAGACGCGAGCGAGAGGAACGCATGGTCGGAAAAGAGCTCATTTGCTGGCGGTCTCCTCAGCCACCGGGAGCGGGGCTTCCGGCAGATCGACCGAGGTGCTCAGGCTGGCAAGAAAGGCGGCCAACTGACGGGCACGCAGACTCGGAATCACCTCGCTGCCAGCCTCGGGTGCCGCGGATCCCTTCAAGGGGAGCGCTTCCGCGGAGGGCACACCGCCGCGAATCGGACGGGTTTCAAAAAGGAACGGAACCGGAGCGCAAATCGACCCGGCTGCCACCAGGCGGGGATTGTAGAGGCGGATCAGCGCAAAGGAATTGGTTCCCAGACGCTCGCCATAGTTGGCGAGATCGGGTCCGAGACGGCTACTTCCGAGCAGCGGTGCCGGATCCTGAAGATAGTCGCGAGCCACCGTGCGGCGCTTGCCCCAGCCGCGGGCGATATCGCTGCCGCCCGAGGCCGGACGCACCTGCATGGTGTGGCAGGCAGAGCATCCGAGCGACTGGTAAACATCGCGTCCCTGGGCCGCCTCGCCGCTGCGGGCCGACGGATAGGAGACCACGGCGCTTGCCGCGTTGGTGCTGACGTCAGGGTGGAGCTTTCCAACCGTCTGGCGGGGGACGGCCACAAAGCCGATCCACGAGGCCACCAGGGAGGTGACCACGCCGAAATAGATGAGCGGTCCGTAATTCATCGGTTCATTTTCCGGACGCGGTGGACGCCGGGGTCGTGGCGAACAGCGAGATCACCGGATCCTTCAACGGCTTGACGCACTCGAACAAAAGCCACGCGCTGTTGGCCACGAGCGCCACCTGGGCGAACCCGAAGCAAGCGAGACCCGCAGCATGGATCAACAGCCAAGGACGGAGGCTGTGGTCGACCGCAACGAGCGGCACACCAGCCACGGCGAGATGACGTCCCTGCAGATATCCACCCGCGAGGTTGGATCCCACCATCAGCGCGACACCGGCGGCGGTGAAGAACCAGTGGACTTGCGGGGTGATCCGGCAGGGGAACTCGCGTCCCGCCAGCTTGGGCACGGCCGCATAGATTCCAGTGAAGAGCGCAGGCGCCAGGAAGCCGAAAAGGAAGAGTTCGTGAAGGCCCACATTGAACTCGGTGAAGTGGACCAGCGACTGCGCGCAACGCGGGGAGAAAATCGCATTCAATCCGCCCCACACGAACAGGCTGATGGTCGAAACGGCCGCGAACCGCACGGGCACCTTTCGGCTGAAGAGGCAGGCACCCTGGAAGTTGATGAAAAAGAGCGTCGTAGGAATTACCAGCAGGACATTGGCGGCGATGCCCACCGTCAACCACCAGGCGGGAATCGGACCACCCACCCAGTCCACGGCACCCGTCCAGGCGGCGAAGATCGTCCACGACCAGAAGGCAATCGGCGCGAGGGCGGTCGAACGGGCAGGCCGCTCGGTGAGCAGCGGAACGAGATAGTAGAGCGCGGCGAGGGCGATGGGGGCGAGGCCGAGATAGAGGAAGCCCTGCTGAAACCAGCCGGCGGTGATCGACTGCGACACGCCGCGGATCGGCAGGAACAGGAGGCCGAGTTGGGCGGTGAGGTAGAGAACCGGGATCGTTACCAGAGCAGCCAGCAGATGGGCCCGCGCCGGAGATCCGCATCCCGCTTCAGCCGAGGCGTAGGTCGCGATGCCAATCAGCGAGAGCAACCCGACGGCGGCAAGAATCAGTGGCGCCGCCTGACGGGGAATTTCGAGTCCGGGGATTCCGGTGGGTCCGAGAAGGAGGATGGCGCCAATGCCAAGGGTCAGCGAGGCGTTCAGGACGAGACTGACCACGAAGGCGATTCCGGGAACCGCGACGCGGGATTGACCGGTGCGCGCGAGGAGCCACAGAGCGAGGCCAAAACCCGTTTGCAGAGCGAAGCCGAGCGTGAAGGCAGGGCCCGCGGCGGCCACCAGACGTCCATAGGTGAGGCCTTCGCAGACCGTGAGCAGCGCAGGAAACTGGAGCTTGGCGGCGGCGGCCAGCGAGAGCGCGATGCCCGCGAAGAGCCACGCGATGCCACCGGCGAACAGGTAGAGCACCGGGAGCCGGCTGGAGGCATCCCCGGCGCAGGTCTGACCGGTGCAGTTGGAATTGGATCCGCTCATGCGAGGCTGGCTGGGCTGCGACTTCAGGCGGGTTCGCGATTACTCAAAGGTCGGCGCCTTGAGGGAGGCCTCAAGTCGCTGGAGAAGCTTGGCACGACCGGCGGCATTCCCGTCCTTCCACTCGGTGGCCAGAACCTCCTGGGCACGCGCGATGGGGAGGCGATACACGCCATTGTCGGCCTTCACGATGCCGTAGGTGCTGAGCACGTCGGCATTGGAACCCTGGAGGTCCCGCTGCAGGCGTGAGCGCTCGGCGGCGCGGGCGGCACCGACGGGGGCAACCTGGTTGCCACGAAACAAGTGTAGGGCAAGGAAGCCGAGGACGGCGACGGTGCCAGCGACACCGAGAACGGCGGCGGCGGCCCGTTTCCAGGCGGAGTTACAGCAGGCGGAATCGCTCATGGCTGTGAAATCAGGTTCCAGTTCAATGATGGGCCGCGGCGGCGCCGGGCGCGGGGACTTCGTGTTGCGTGATCGCCTCTTTCAGTCGGGGATCCTTCAGCGGGAAGGGAGCGGCCGACTTGAAGTTCTTCCAGAACAGCGCGGCAAGCACCGCCGCGAGACCGATCCAGCAGATCGGATCGAGCAGCGTCACGTGGAGGCCTTCGGGATAGAGGACCGGCATGACGTTGAAGGTCATGTCGACGTAGTGCATCAGCCAGGCCCAGAGGATCATGGGGCCCATGACCAGCGGGTTCATCTTGGTATCAATCCGGAGCAGAATCAGGAACGGCACGAAGAAGTGTCCGAAAAGGATCAGCAGTCCCACCTGCCACCAGCTGCCGACCTCGCGCTTTACATACCAGAAGGTTTCCTCGGGGATGGCGGCGTTCCAGATCAGGAAGTACTGCGAGAAGTGGATGTACGCGTAGAAGACGGTGAAGGCGAAGAACAGGGTGCCAATGTAGTGGATCGTGTTGTTGAAGATCACACCCTTCAGCTCCCGGGTCCGCAGCCAGGTCACGATGCCGTATACCGTGGCCAGTGTCGTCCAAACGCTGCCGGCGAAGTAGTAGACGCCGTACATGGTGCTGAAGAACTGGTGCATCAGCGACTTCATCAGGAGGAACACCACAAGGGTGAGCGAGAAGGCGAAGGCAAAGATTCCCCAAGCGGCTTGGAAGCGTGCCTTGGAGGTCCACTTGGCGGCGCCGTCCTTGTCTTGGGCGACCGACCACTTGCGGAAGTTCAGGGCCATAAAGCTCCAGAGACCGAAGATCGCCAGGAGGATCACCGTGAAAGAGGTGCGGTTGAAGAGGATCTTCTTTACGTCCAGAGCGTGGTCGTGAGCCGGATCAATGCTCATCCAGGGATAGATGCTGGGGGCAAGGATGATGATCGGCAGGGCGAGAACGCCCATCACCGGTGCGAGGCAGGCGATCTGTTCGTTCACGCGGCGGATCGGCGTGCTCCACGAGGCGTCGAACAGATGGTGCAGAATCACCAGGAACAGCGCTCCCACCACGATGCTCAGGCAGAACATGTAGGCCGTGAGGTAGCTGTAGAGGAACTGGCTGAGGAAGGTGACCTCGACGGCGTTGGCGCTGTGGCCATGGCCGTGGCCGCCTTCGGCATGCGCATCACCATGCTCCGCGGGGGCGGCGGCGTGCGATTCGGCGGCGGCGTGCGTCGCCGCGGCGGGCTCGGCATGCTCGGCGGCGACCAGGCGCAGGGCGCCGAAGGTCACCAGACCGGCACAGGCCAGCAGGGCGAAGATCCGTTTGAAGAAGGGGGAGAGAATCATGGCCGGTGCCTTATTTCAGCTTTTCGAGAACCGGAGCGGGGACATCGTCCTTGAAGCCCAGGCGGCTCAGTTGGAGGGCGCGAACGTAGGCGATGATCGCCCAGCGGTCCGATACCGGCACCTGGCCGGCGTAGCCCATCATCGTGCTCTTTCCGTAGCTGATGGTGTTGAAGATCTCACCGTCGTTCATCTTGATGATGCGCGGGTCCTGCAGGTTAGCGACCGTGCTGGCACCGAGCTTCTTCACAATGCCACCGTTGGCATCACCCTGCGCGCCGTGGCACGGCTGGCAGTAGATGTTGAAGCGTTCCTGGCCGCGCTTGAGCAGATCGGCGGTTACGGGCAGCGGATTGACCTCAACAAACCCCTTGGCGTCACGACCGGTGTTGACCGGCGTGTCCTCCCAGGCGGTGTTGTTGTTGAAGCCGACCGATTGCGCGACGGTACCGGCCGGGAACGGACGGGACGAGGCGCCATCGGGGAAGCCTTCGAACTTGGTGACCGTCTGAGGGCGGAGCTTCGGCTGGATGTTGAGATCCGGAAAGATCTCCGCCATGCGGGGCGGCTTGCGGGATTTGTCTCCCCGGAAACCGAGGATTGACACCGCGCCGATCACGGCGAGGACAAAGAGGGTGAGAAAGTAGCGCATCAGTCCTCCACGAGTTCAATGGCCGACGCTCCCGACGCTTCAAGCAGGGCGCGGGCCTCGGCAAACTTGGGATCGGCTGCCTCGATGCAGATGAAGAAGCGGTCGTTCGAGGCGCGTTTGAAATTCTCGCTGCGGAACAGCGGATTGTAGAGCTTGGGCAGGCGGTTCAGGAGCAGCATGCCACCCAGCGTCGCAAAGGCGCTGAGCAGAATCGTCAGTTCGTAGCTCACCGGGAAGGCGAACAACGGGGTGAACAGCGGCTTGCCGCCTACCACCAGACCGTAGTCGAACTTGTTCATGTACCAGATCATGGTCATGCCGGTGGTGAAGCCGGTCACGCCGCCGCAGAAGGTGAAGTAACCCACCTTGGAATGTTCGAGACCCATGGCCTCATCCATGCCGTGGATGGGGAACGGCGTGTAGACGTCCCACTTGCGGTAGCCCGCGTCGCGGCAGCGGAGGGCTGCCTCGAAGATGTCGGCCGCGGTGTCGAACTGGGCCAGGATGCCGTAGGGTTTAGCGGATGCGCTCATCAGTGATGTCCTCCCTTCGCGCCACCCAGCGGATGGTGCGGGTCCGCCTGCGGCGTCACACCCTTCACTTCAGAGATGGCGATCGCCGGCAGGAAGCGGATGAACAGCAGGAACAGGGTCATGAACAGGCCGAAGCTGCCCACAAAGGTGAACACGTCGACCCAGGACGGGGTGAAGTAACCCCAGCTCGCCGGGAGATAGTCACGGTGCAGCGAGGTGACGATGATCACGAAGCGCTCGAACCACATGCCGACGTTGACGAAGCAGGAGACGATCCAGACGAACACCATGTTGGTCCGGAGGGTCTTCGACCAGAAGAGGTGCGGGCTGATCACGTTGCAGGTGATCATGCTCCAATAGGCCCACCAGTACGGACCGAACGCGCGGTTCTTGAAGGCGTAGAGCTCGTAGGGGCTGCCGCCGTACCAGGCGATGAAGAACTCCATGCCGTACGCGTAGCCGACGATGGAACCGGTCGCGAGGATGACCTTGCACATCAGTTCCACGTGACGGGTGGTGATGATGTCCTCGAGCTTGAACAGCGTGCGCATCGGGATCATCAGGGTCAGCACCATGCCGAACCCGGAGAAGATCGCACCGGCGACGAAGTAAGGAGGGAAGATGGTCGTGTGCCATCCAGGGACCTGCGACACGGCGAAGTCGAAGGACACGATCGAGTGCACGGACAACACCAGCGGCGTGCTGATGCCCGCGAAGATCATGTAGGCCTTCTCGTAGTTGCTCCAGTGCCGGTTGGAACCGGTCCACCCGAGGGCGAACAACCCGTAGAAGAAGCCGCGAACCTTGTTCTTGGCGCGGTCACGCAGCGTGGCGAGGTCGGGGATGAGGCCGATGTACCAGAACAGCAGGGAGACAGTACCGTAGGTCGAGACCGCGAACACGTCCCAGAGGAGCGGCGAGCGGAACTGCGGCCAGATGTAGTTGGCGTTGGGCGCCGGGATCAGATAGCCGGGCATCAGCGCGAACCACACACGACCGGTGTGAACCACCGGGAAGATGCCTGCGCAGGCCACGGCGAAGAGCGTCATCGCTTCGGCGGCGCGATTGATCGAGGTACGCCATTTCTGCCGGAGCAGGAAGAGCACCGCGGAGATGAGCGTTCCGGCGTGGCCGATGCCGATCCAGAACACGAAGTTGGTGATGTCCCAAGCCCAGAAGGCGGGATTGTTCAAGCCCCAGACACCGACACCGGTGGAGATGAGGTACGCCACCAGGGCGGCCATCATGCTCATCATGCCGGCGGAGATGATGAAGGCGGGCCACCACCAGACGGGCATCTTGCCTTCGCAAATGCCGGCGATGGCGTCGGTGATCCAGCCGAGGCCGTGGCCGTTCAGGACCAGCGGTTCGCGCTGCAGTTCCTTGGGCGGCTCGGCGGCCACGATCTTCGGTGGGGCCGCCTGCGACCCGTGAGAGTCGTGGGCGGGCTTCGCCGGAATACCGGCGGCGGAAATGGCGGCGGCTTTAGCCATTAGGCGTCTCCTTTCGGGGCGGTAACGACCGCGGCGTGATGGCCTTCTTTTCCATGGCCGGATTCATCGGTGAAGGGGTCTTCGTCGCGGAAGCGCTTGTAGTCGCGCAGGGAATCGGGCTTTTCCTTCGCGTCGGGCATGGCCGGGTTCGGGTTGCGAATGCGGGCCAGGTAGGTGACGCGGGGGCGAATGTCGAGGAAGCCGAGCACGGTGTAGTTCCGCGGATCGCGCTTGAGCTTCGACACCGCGCTGTCCGGATCGAGCAGGTTACCGAAGACAATGGCCTCGGCCGGGCAGGCCTGCTGGCACGCGGTCTTCACACCGCCATCCGGAACGCGGACGTTCGCGCTGTCGCGGGCGATCCCCTTCTGGGCGATCTTGGCCTGCTCGAGACGCTGCACGCAGAACGTGCACTTCTCCATGACACCGCGCATGCGGACCGAGACATCGGGGTTCTTCACCAGCTTCACGATCTCCCACTGGGGCGACGTGTTGCGGTTCTCGGCCAGCGGTCCCTTGTACAGGTTGCCGGTGTTGAAGAAGAACTGATCTTGCGCCTTGGCGTAGTCGGTCTCGCGCTTGTTGTAGTCGAAGAAGTTGAACCGGCGGACCTTGAACGGGCAGTTGTTGGCGCAGTACCGCGTGCCGATGCAGCGGTTGTAGGCCATCACGTTCAAGCCTTCCTCGTCGTGCACGGTCGCATTGGCCGGACAGACGCTCTCGCATGGAGCGGCTTCGCAGTGCTGGCAGAACATCGGCTGCACCGCCATCTGGGGATCCGCGGAGACGTGCTCCTGGGTCACTTCGAGATCCGCATCGTGGCTGTAGTACCGGTCGATGCGCATCCAGTGCATCTCACGACCGCGGACCACCTGATCCTTGCCGACGATGGGGATGTTGTTCTCCGCCTGGCAGGCGATCACACAGGCCGAGCACCCCACGCACGAGGCGAGGTCGATGGTCATGCCCCACTGATGAACCTGGGACATGGTCTCCGGGTTCTGCTTGTAGGGATGCTTGTAGATGTTCTGGACGCTGCCGTCTTCGTTGAACGGGACGTAGTGCGGCAAGTGCGCATCCAGGTCCATGTTCTTGGCGAAGTCGGGCTTTGCCTGGTACTGCGCGAGATTGGCCTCGCGGATCACCGGGCGGCCTTCCATCAGGCCATGTTCCTGGGTGGTGCCGAGGAGCGACTTGCGGGAGACCTTCTCCACCTTGGCGCCGGTGACGATGTGGCCGCCGGCCTTTTCGTAGAGGGCGTAGGCGTTGAAGCCACTGCCGGCTCCGACGCGGCCGACCTTCGTGCGGCCGTAGCCGAGCGCGATGGCGACGGTGTCGTCGGCGAAACCCGGCTGGATCCAAACCGGGCCTTCAACGGTCACGCCATTGACGGTGATCTTGACGCGATGATTCTTGAACTGGCCGTCGTGCGCGTAGGCGCTGTCGTCGGTGTCATATCGACCGTCGACCTTGGTGCCGGTGACGCCGAGCTTCTTGCCGGTCGCCGGCGAGACGATAACCGCATTCTCCCACACCAGCTTGGTGACGGGATCGGGAAGTTCCTGGAGCCAGCCGTTGTTGGTGAAGCGGCCGTCGTCGACCTTCGAGTCGCGATAAAGGATGACCTGATACCCGGAGGCCGGTGCAGCAACCGCGCCCAGCGCGGCCGTCACAGCCGAGGCATCCAACTGGGCACCCGCAGGATGCGAGGCGCTGTCGCTGAGGAAGCCGTCGTGCAGGAACTTCTTCCAAGCCGAGTCGGAGTCGCTGGCGAGACCCTTGAAGGTTTCGCGAACTTGATCGTAGGCGGCGGGCTTGGCTTCACCAAGGAGGCGGGCCAGCACTTCGAGGTCCGTCAGGCCACCGAACAGCGGTTCGATGAGCGGCTGCACCGGAACCACCGTGCCGTCGCTGGTGCGGGCGTCGCCCCAGGATTCGAGATAGTGGGCGGCGGCGAGATGCCAGGTGGCTACCGAGGCCGTTTCGTCCTCGTAGTAGCCGAGGCGGACGACGTTCTTTGCCTTCTTCGCCGCGTCGGCGAATTTCAGCGAGGACGGCGCGTTGTAAACGGGATTGCCACCGAGGATGACCAGCGTATCCACCGACCCGCCGTTAAGCGCTTCGGAAAGGCTGCTGAGCGATCCGGAATCCGCGGGCTGTCCGGCCTGGTGCAGCAGAACCGTCTTGCCCACCGCGCCAATTGCGTGGTTCAGCGCCAGCGCGATCAGGTGCACGGCAGCCGGCTGGGCATAGCCCGCCACGACCACCGCGTCGCCATGGGCGTCCGCGAGGTCCTTGGCGCATTCCTGCGCCCACTTTGCGGATGCCGGAGATCCGGCGGAAAGTTTCTTGAGCGCATCGCCCAGCTCACCACCGGGGATGAGGAAGGAGGCCACATGGGCCGCCACCTTGATCACGTCCGCCGGCTTGACGCGCAGGCGGTGATCCGCCTGGCCACCGGTGAGACTGAACATGGACTCCACCACGTACAGGCGGTTCATCGACTCGCCAGCCTTGCGGCCGCGGGCGAAACCACGCATGTGACGGTGGGCGTCTTCCTCGGAGCCAAACAGGTCGGCGTCGAGGCTCAGGATGCGACGGGCACCGGCGAGCTTGTAGTAGGGACGCAGGTCCGCGCCGAAGGCGACCGACGCCGCATTGCGCTGCACGTCGAAATCAACCGGCTCGTAGGTGGTCCAGCGGGCGCGGGGATACTTCTCGGCCAGCTTCGCCTGGAGGCGGGCGCGGGTCGGGGAGCTGCTGCGTTCCGCGAGGATCTGCAGGCCTTCGCCGCCATTCGCGGAGAATTTCTTGGCCAGACCCGCGAGCGCATCGCGAACGGCTTCGACCTTCACGTCATTGCCCGACTGGGTGTGACGATGGGCACGATCCGGATCGTAAAGATTCAGCAGCGAGGCCTGCACCAGGGCGTCGGTGCCGGCGGAATCGGGATGGAGATCGTTCGGCTCCAGCTTGGTCGGGCGACCATCGGAGGACTTGACCGCCAGCGGAACCGCGGTGCCGCGGGTGGGCATCGAAGTGGCAAAATACTGCCAGCCGCCGTGGACGTAGTTTTCGGGCTGCTTGGCGAAGGGCGTGAGCACCTCTTCAGGACGGCGGCAACCGGCGGCCACACCACCCAGGCCGGCCAGCAGGAAGCTGGCGGACATGAGCTTCATCCAGTCGCGGCGGGTTTCACCCTCGGGAGCGATGCTCGCGCCGGACGGAAACTCGCGCTCCAGCCATTGGCGGAATTCAGGCCGCTCCGCGAGCTGATCCAGCGAACGCCAGTACTTCGGGCCGGTCACCGGCTCGGGGCAAACAGGGGGAATCGTCTTCATCGGTGGCAGGTGGAGCAGCTCTGGCCAGGCTTCACGTTCCAATCATGCACAAGTTGCTTGCCGTTGACCGGGCCATTCCAGTCGAGCTGGGTGACGCGATCCACCGGCCGGATCTTCTCCTCGGGAGCGCGATGGCAATCGAGGCAGAAGCCCATGGACAGCGGTTTCGCGTGCTGCACTTCGTCCATGTGGTTGATCTGTCCGTGGCAGTGAACGCAGCTGATGCCGCGGTTCACGTGGACGGAGTGGTTGAAATAGACGTAATCGGGAACCTTGTGGACCTGCACCCAGGGAATCGGCTTCCCGGTCTGGAAGCTGTCACGCACCAGGGCGAGCTTCGGGTCGTCCTTCAGCACCAGGCTGTGGCAGTTCATGCAGGTGCTCGACGCCGGAATGTTCGAGAACCAGGACTTCTCCACCGCGGAGTGGCAGTAGCGGCAGTCGATGCCGAGCTGATCGGCGTGAATGGTGTGCGAAAAGGCCACCGGCTGCTTGGGGGTGTAGCCGACGCGGGTGTATTTCGGCGTCAGGTAGTACCAGACGCCCGCACCGGCGGCATTCGCGACCAGGACGGCACCCACCGCCACCTTCAGCGGCAGCGTGTTCGCCCATTTGGGGAAAATGAAGGACATCGCTCAGTTTTCCATCCGCCGTTCGATCCAACGCGGCCGCGTCAGACTCGAGCCAGCTTGTTCATTCAACTAATCCAAAATACCCGCACCACCCACCTAAATTAGTCTGCCTGTTTCAACCAATTGCCTCTCGCCGGGGCTTAATGGCCTGCGGACAGGGGGGAGACAATCTGAAAGTCGCCACAGACCGATGGTTTTCGGTCCGGTTATCGGCAGGATTAGCTGACGTCTAAACGTCAAAGCTTCGCCCGACCCGACTTCCGCACCGCAACACTCGTGAAAAAAATCA
>CANGMO010000017.1 GCA_947454295.1 Verrucomicrobiota bacterium
GGTTCAGCCGAGGCGGTGTATCTGGTTCGGGAGTTTGTGCGCCGGGGGCATCAGGTGGAGTTGTTCTGCCCCGATTTTCCGGATCGCGACGCCGTGGCGCGTCGTTTCGGCATCACGGTTCATCCCTTTCAACGCTGGCAGATGGGCCGCTACACGCGGCTACGGAATCTCAAGTACCTCCTCTACCCGTCGGCGCTCGCGGCGCAGGTGGACCGCGTCGTGCGGGCCTCCAACCGCTCGGTCCGACCCGATGTGCTGTTTTCGCAGCACACGATTGCGTCCGTGGCGGCCGGCCAGTTGAAGGCGCGACTGGGGATTCCGACGGTCTTCAACTTCCTGGATTACCTCACCGGCTTCATGGAGACGTGGCCGGTGTGGGTGATGCCGGGTCCGGTGGTCCGCGTCCTCACGCGCTATGAACTCGGCATGCCTGGACGCTTTGGCGCGGACGGCATCCTGACCGTCTCCACGCCCCTTGCGGAACGGTTCGCGGCGCGTGGATTCCCCGCCGCGCGCATCCGCGCCATCCAGTATGGCTACGACGCGTCGCTGTTTCGTCCGCTGGAAACGGAGGCGAATGCGTCCCCGGTCGTGGTGATGCACGGATCGTTCGATCAGCATCATCTCGGTCCCATCGCCCGCGAGGCCCTGCCCCGCATCGCGGCGGCGATCCCGGGGAGTGTGTTCCGTTTCGTCGGACGCGAGACCGCGGCGTTGACCTCGCTGGTGACCGACGTCCGTCGTCGATCGCCCGGGATCCGGATCGAGTGCACCGGTTTCGTACCCTATGAGGCGGTGCCGCAGCGGTTGCAGGGGGCGGATCTGGGCATCGTGCCCTACGAGGAATCCAACGGCACCCACTGCGCCTTTGTGGCCAAGGCGGTGGAGGCCCTGGGATGCGGACTCCCGGTGGTGAGCACCTCCCTGGAAAACCTGCGTCGTCACTTTGCCGACGAGCCGGCGATCCGATTTTCCGACTTCAATGGGGCCGCCTTTGCGAAGTCGGTGATCGAGGTATTGGGCCTCCCGCGTGGGGAACGTCGTCGGCTTGGTCTGGCCGCCAGCGCCCGGGTGGCGGCTACGCTCGATTGGAGCCGCGTGACGGCGGATGCGGTGGATTTTGTGGAAGGCATCGTCGGGTCACGGGCGAACGGGCTTGGTTCCGGAACGCGAACCTGAGATCCAAGGAACGGATGAGCGACTCAAAGCGCAGCTTCATACGCCAGGGGGCGTGGATGGTGATCGCCACGCTGGCCGGCGGCGCGGGCATGACTGCCGTGCACGTGGTCGTCCAGCGCTACGCGCTCGAATCGTATTCGCAGTTCAAGGCCCTGCTTGGCCTGTTCTATCTCGTGGGCGCGGCGCAGGGCGGACTGTGGAACCTGTTCGCGCAGCAAACCGCGTCGGCCCACACACCGGAGCAGCACGCGGCGGTGGCGAGCGCGGCCCGGCGGATCTCGATCGGCATCCTGATCTTCGGTCTCCTCCTTGGAGGCATTCTCCTGCTGAACGCGGAGTCGTGGAGCCAGCAATTCAAGCTGCCCAACTCCGGAGCACTCTGGGCAACGCTGCTGCTGGCGATTGCCACGCTTGAGTTGTCGATCCTCCGGGGCGTGCTGCAGGGGCAGCAAAACTTCGCGGGACTCGGACTGGTCACCATCCTCGACGGATTCGGCCGCTGCATGGGTGTCGCGGTCATTCTGATCCTATTCCACGGCCAGGCGGCCGGCGCGATTGTCGGGGCGTTGA
This sequence comes from Verrucomicrobiota bacterium, assembly GCA_947454295.1. GTDB lineage: Bacteria > Verrucomicrobiota > Verrucomicrobiia > Limisphaerales > UBA9464 > CAIVQB01. Next base: position 1,750 of record CANGMO010000017.1, read on the forward strand.
TCGGCAATCTGGCGGCCCTCGCCGTGGGCGGTTGGAGCGGCCGCGCCGCCTTTCAGGGACGGTCGGGCACCGTGCCCTGGAATTCCTGGATGGGTCGGCTGGTGCCGCTAATCCTCATGGCGGCGGCGATGCAGGTGCTGACCCAGTTCGACAACGTCTTCCTTCAGGGACTCGTTCCCAAGGATCGCATCGGGGAGTTCAATCTCAGTGAACGCTATTCGCCGGCAGCCCAGATTGGATTCGCGCTCACGCAGTTCACCGTGCCGCTGGCGCTGGTCATGTTTCCGCGCATCGCGCGCAGCGCCGCCCGCTCGGAGTCCACGGATGCGGTGAAGATCACCTTCATCAGCACACTGATCCTCGGGACGCTTGCCGCGATCGGCTGCACCTTCCTTCCCTGGCTTCCGGTTCGCGTCCTCTTCTCCAAGGCGGACCTGGCGGTGGCGACGCCGCTGGTGCCCTGGTTCGCCTGGGCCATGCTGCTCTACACGCTGGCCAACGTGCTGTTGAGCAACCTGATTGCGCAGGCCCGTTTCCGCATCGTGCCGTGGATGCTGGGTCTCGCGGCGATCTACGTGGCGGTGCTGTGGGCGCTGCGCGGCCATCTGCTGGGCATCCCGCCGGTCGACGCCTGCCGCCTGGTGGCGCAGGTCATCGGTGGCTGCAACGCCGTGCTGCTCGGCCTGTCCGCGTGGCAGACCTGGGGCGGAACTAAAACACCCGCGCCCAAAGCACCTTGAGGTAGCGGCTCTCGGGGCAGTTCGACATCACCGGGTGATCGGCCCCTGCGCCGGTGCGGTCGAGGAACTGCAGCTTGCGACCCACGCGATGCGCGCTGCGGATCACCAGTCGCTCAAAATCCTCGGCGCTCAATTGACCTGAGCACGAGCAGGTCACGAGAAGACCGCCGGGCTCGGTGATGACGATGCCAAGGCTGTTCAGATCCTCGTACTTCGCGATGCCCTCGGCGTGGTCTTCTTCTTCGCGTCCCTCGATGAGCTTGGGCGGATCGAGCACCACGACCCCGAAGCGTTTGCCGTCTTTGCGCATCTGACGCGCGTAGGCGTAGGCGTCGCAGTGGACCCATTCCACGCGGGCCTGATTGAGATTCGCGTTCCGCTTTGCCGCAGCGATGGCGGCCTCATCAAGATCCACGCCGGTTACTTCGGTGGCACCGCCGAGCAGCTTGGCCGTGATGGAGAAGCCGCCCGAATAGCAGCAGAGATCGAGCACGCTCTTGCCGCGCACCCACTGGCCGAGACGGCGGCGGTTCTCCCGCTGATCGCAGAAGAAGCCGGTCTTGTGGCCGGTCTCGAAGTTCACCTCGTAGCGGATTCCGTGTTCCCGGATCTTGGTGGAGAGCACGCGGTCGGAGCGGTGCTCCTCGATCCGGATGCCCTCGTTGCGGGCCACGCCCGGGTCAACATCGATCACCGTCTTGGTGGTGCCGAGCCGGGCGTGCAGGCGGGTGAGGATGCCCGGCAATCGCCGCCAAATGCCCAGCGAGTGCACCTGGACACTCAGCACTTCGCCGAACTTGTCCACGATGAGTCCGCTGAGTCCGTCGGCGTCGGAATGAATGACGCGGAAGGCATCGGTCGCCGCGGGGAGTTCCAGCAGATTCAGGCGAAGATCCAGCGCGCCATCGACCAACCGCTCGAAGATGGATTCGTCCACCGGCTCCTCGCCGTGGTGGATCACCCGCAGGGGAACGCGCGAGTACTGATTGTAGAGGCCGGCGCCGAAGGGGCGGCCGTTCTTGTCGTACACGTGAACCAGGTCGCCGGACTTCGCCTGGGGCGACACGTCGCCCATCATTGCCGGGTAGATGGAGGGCTGATAGCTGAAGGTGCGCATCTGCACCCAGGGTTGGTTCCACGACTCACTGCCGGCAGGCGCCAGCTTCGGCGGCGCGGGGGCGCGGAAGGGTTGGGCATGATACCGCGTCGGGCGGGGCGGACCGCCGGGGCGCGGGGATCGGGACGGATACCGTCCGGAGTCGGAACTGTTCACCCACCCTGCGTAAGCGCTCCTGCCCTCGCGAGGCAATGGCATTCCGTGAACAAATTCCTGTCACAGCCTTCAATCCGCGGACCACCGGGATGACAACGATGAACTCGATCGAGCCATCCGCCGCCCGAATCCAGGTGCTGGAAGTCCGTTGGTTTCCCTCGTTCCTGGCGTCGCCGCGGTTCGTCCACACGACTTGAAAGCGCACCATGAACACCTCCCGCATTGACGGCGCGACCGCCACCCGGCGTGATGCCGAAACCGGCTCCCTGATGGATCCTCTACCTCAATCCGAGATCTCGACGGACCGTGTCCTGGTGGAGCGGACGCACTCGGGTGATCGCGCCGCCTTTGGGACCCTGGTGACGCGCTATCAGACGCTGGTCTGTTCCATTGCCTACAACGCCTGCGGCGATTTTGGGCGCAGCGAAGATCTGGCGCAGGAGACCTTCGTGGCCGCCTGGAAGAACCTGCCGAAGCTCACCGAGCCCGATCGCTTCCGCGGATGGATTTGCGGCATTGCCCGCAATCTGGCCAACAACGCCCGCCGTCGTTCCACCCGCCAGCCGACCGACGGGGCCGAGGATGATTCGGTTCTGGATGCGTCACCGGTTGAGGCTCCTTCGCCGCTCGAGGCGGCGGTGTCGCGCGAGGAATCGGCGACGGTGTGGGCCGCGTTGGAGCGCCTGCCGGAGACGTATCGTGAACCGCTGATCCTTTTTTATCGCGAGGGACACTCCATGCCCCGGGTTGCCGAGGCGTTGGATTTGACCGAGGAAGCGGTGCGACAGCGGCTCTCGCGGGGCCGGGCGCTGTTGCGCGACGAGGTAAATCGCACCATCGAGGGCGTCCTGACGCGTACCATTCCCGGCGCCGTGTTCACGGCCGCAGTGCTCTCCGCGCTGCCTGGAATCGGCACCGAAACCGCCCGGGCCGCCTCGTTTGCCGGCGGTGCGTCGCTCGTGGCCAAGGGAGCCGCGGCGGCCAAGGGAACCACCGCCATCGGTCTTCTGTCCCTGTTGGCGGGTCCGGTGATCGGATTGATCGGGGGCTATCTCGGATTCCGGGCGGGATACGATCGGGCCGAATCCGACCGTGAACGTCATTTCCTGGTGCGTTCGTTCCAGATGACCACCGGCATGGTGCTGCTGATGACGGTGGCCTTCATCGTCACCGTCCAGGCGGCCCAATCCTGGGCTCCGACGAACTGGGCCAAGGCGTTCGCATGGACGCTGGTGGGTTCCCTGACGTTCACCTTCGGAATCAGCGGGATGTCGGTCGCGCTCAACCGGCGATGGAACCAGCTGCGCACCGAGGAGGCCCTCAAGCGCGGCACGGTTCCGGCGCAGGGCTGCGGCTTTGAGTGGGAATCCCCGGGTCGTTTCTTGGGAATTCCGTGGGTTTCGGTGCGCCTGAGCGGTCGCATGGGCCGGGGCCGGCCGGCGGTGGGGTGGATTGCGCTCGGCGATGTTGCCGTGGGACTGCTGGTGGCCGTCGGAGGACTCTCGTTTGGAACCGTGAGCATCGGAGGACTGGCTCTGGGCACCGTGGCCCTCGGGGGAATGGGCATCGGGGCGCTCGCCCTCGGCGGCGTGGGCGTGGGCTACTATTCCTTTGGCGGCCTGTCGCTGGGCATCATGGCCAGCGGCGGTCTGGCAGTGGCTGTGCAGGTGGCCTTCGGCGGCATGGCCGTGGCGATCCACGCAGCGCAGGGCGGACTCGCGGTTGCCCGTGATTTCGCGGTGGGCGGATCCGCCCACGCCCTGCATGCCAATGACGATTTCGCCCGCGAGGTGTTGGCGCAGTCGGATTTCGTCAAGAAGGCCCTGTGGTTGAATCGGAATTCCCACTGGCTCCAGCTGTTGGTGCTCATCCCGGGGCTGATCACCATGTTCGCCATCCAGCTGCATCGCCGAGGAGGGAAGAAGGGACCCTAGGCGCCGTCGCTCGGGACGTGACCGGGCTCCCGGGATGACTACACTTCCCGGGTGATCCCTGCGCGTTTGCGATTTCCCGTCCGGGCGATGCCATGCCTGCTCGCCCTGATGACCGGCCCGGTATTCGCCGATCCGCAGGCCGGTCCCGCCGCGCCGGTCGTGGCTTCACCCGACGCCACGGCGGCGCAGTCGAGATTGAAGGTGGCATCGGGACTCCAGGTGACGCTATGGGCTGGGGAGCCGCTGGTGAAGAACATCACGAGCTTCTGTTTCGACGCGCTCGGCCGCGCCTACGTGGTGGAGACCGGACGCCGACGCACCAGCGTCTTCGACATCCGCAATTTCAAGGACTGGGTGGAGGATGATCTCGCACTGCGTTCGGTGGAGCAACGCGAGCAGTTTCTTAGCGGGATGTTGTCGACGAACCGCGCCTTCCTCGCTGCTGCCGCGCCTTCGCGGCCCGGAGCCTTCACGGATTTCAATCACGACGGCGTGATCGATGGTCGGGATCTGGAGGTGGAGTCGGAGCGGATTCAGCTGGTGTGGGACAGCACCAAGTCAGGCCATGCCGACAAGTCCCTGACCTTTGCGGACGGTTTTCAGACGCGGGTAAGCGGCGTGGCCGCCGGGGTGCTCGCGCAGGGCACGAATGTCTGGTTCACCTGCATTCCGGACCTGTGGCGTCTCCCCGCAGCCGATGCCAAGTCGCCCGCGGTGGCGGCCACGAGGGACCGGCTGCTTCATGGCTTCGGAGTGCATGTGGCGTTTGGCGGACACGATCTCCACGGCCTAACCAAGGGACCCGACGGCCGCATCTACTTCTCGATCGCGGACCGCGGGACCTCGGTGACCAATCGCGAAGGGCGCGTGATTCAAATGCCCGACAGCGGCGCCGTGTTTCGCTGTGAGCCGGATGGGTCGAACTTCGAACTCTTCGCCAAGGGCCTGCGCAATCCGCAGGAGTTGTGTTTCGACGACGAGGGTAATCTGTGGACCGGTGACAACAACGGCGACGGCGGCGACAAGGCCCGCTGGACGCTGGTGCTGGAGGGGGCGGACTACGGATGGACCATCGGCTGGCAATGGCTGCCGAAGATGGGCGCCTGGAATGCCGAACGCCTCTGGCATACGCGCGAGAGCAACACTGCGGCGTACATCGTGCCGCCGGTGGCCCACATCGGCCATGGCCCCGCGGGAATCGCCTACTATCCCGGCACCGGAATGCCCGCCGGCTACGACCGTCACTTCTTCCTCACCGATTTTCCCGGCGGCGTCCGGACGTTTGCGGTCGAGCCGGACGGCGCATTCTTCCGCGTGATTCAGGACCCGGCTGGCGGTGGCTCGTGGAGCTGGCTGGAGGACAACTCGCCCGCGAATCGAACCGGCAAACTGTTGTGGGATTTGTCGCCGGTGGATGTGGCCTTTCCTCCCGGCGGCGGCGTGGTGGTGGCGGATTGGGTCGAAGGCTGGGAGAAGACCGGCAAGGGACGCTTGTGGAAGGTGTCGGATCCCACGCTGGCAAAGGATCCGTTGATCGCCGAGACGGCGCGACTCCTCGCCGAGGGAATGAAGGGTCGAAGTGAATCTTCGCTGCTGGAATTGCTGGGTCATCGCGATCAACGCGTGCGGCTGGAGGCGCAGTGGGAACTTGCGGATCAACCCGCGAAGAGCGAGAGCCGTCTTGCCCTGTTCGCCCGCGACGTCTTCCGGGTTTCCAATTTGGACGACCGTCTCTATGCGTTCCTCAAGGGGAGTCGTACCCCGATGGCGCGCCGCCATGCGATGCTGGCGTTGGGTCAGCGGATCCGCACCCGGGAAGCCGACTTCATGCGGATGATCGATCTGCTGAAGGACAGTGACCCGGAGGTGAGGCGGCAGGCGATTCGCACGCTTGGCGATGCCAGAGTCTTCAATGCCATTCCCCAGCTGCTGAAAATTGTCGATGATGCAACCGCATCGCTTCCTGAGCGAGTGACCGCCGCGTTGAGCCTGTCGCAGATGGAGCATCTGGGCGGCTTGGGGCACCTCTTCGAAGACCGCAGCGCTTTTGTAAATGGCCTGAGCTTGCGTTTGTTCTCCGGCGGGATTCCGTCGGCGCTTCAGGCAACTGTCGATCTGAAGCCGGTGCTGAAACTACTTCGTTCCATGGAACGACGGGACCCGATGGTCTTTTGGTCCGCCGCCCATGCATTGGATTCGTTGGGAAGCAGTCAGGCGTTGGACGAGGCGATGAAGGATCCATCGGAATCGGTTCGTCTGGCCGCCGCAGTGGCGTTGCGAAATCGTACCGATGCCCGGATTCGGACGCTGCTGCAGGATACCTCGCCCGCCGTGGTGCTGGAGGCAGCCCGGGCGATTCATGACCTTCCCATCCCCGAAGCGATGCCAGCGCTTGCGGTGTGGTCGGTGGGACAGGTTTCCGTCTCGGCTTCGCCATGGCCCACGAATCTGAACTTCACCGCCGCCGAATGGGCGACCTGGATGCTGCGCCGGGTGGTCGATGCGCAGGCCCAAGTGGGAACGCCGGAAATGGCCGCATCCCTGGGTGCCTTTGCCGTCCTGACCAACGCACCGGAGATGCCGAGGGTTGAGGCGTTGGAGGCGCTTGGTGCTTGGGCCAATCCGCCGCGTCGCGATCGTATCGTGGGATTGATCCGACCCCAGGCCCCACGCAATCCCGCCCCCGCACGTGAAGTGTTGGAATCCCGATGGAAGTCGCTGGTGGCGGATGCGTCGCCCACAGTGGTGGTTGCCGCGGTGCGGGCGGGCGCGGCGTTGAAGCTCGATGGATTGGTACAACGGCTCGAAGCCCTGCGCACCCATTCGCAACCTGCCGTGCGTTCCGAAGCGATTCGTTTGATTCATGTGTCGCGACCCGTGGTCGTCTCCGAACTGCTCGCAACGCTGGAGCACGGTGCGATTGGGGAGCAGCAAGCGGCACTCGCGTCCCTTGGGCTGGCGCGTGATCCGAAGGCGCTGGAGACCGTGAAGGCATGGGTCGATCGACTCATCCGCGGACAGGTGCCCGGTGGGCTGCAGGCCGATGTATTGGAGGCGGCGCGTGCCGCCCAGGTGCCGCTCGCGACGTGGACGAATTCCCTGAAGAAGGACGATCCGCTCGGGACGGCGCGACCCGCCTTGAGCGGAGGGAATGCCGCGCGCGGTCTTCGACTCTTCCAGGAGAGGCAGGACCTCGGGTGCGCGCGCTGTCACAAACTGCGCGGCGAGGGTGGCACGGTGGGTCCGGAGTTGACGGGCCTCGGTCGCGTGCGCGGTCGCGAGTACGTTCTCCAATCCATCCTGCAGCCGAACGCGCAAATCGCCCCAGGGTTCGAAAGCGTGGTGCTGACTCAAAAGGGTGGCGCCGAGGTGAGTGGCGTCCTGAAGTCGGAAACCGCGTCGGAGCTGGTGGTGCAGACGGCCGAGGATGGCGTGGTGACGGTGCCGAAATCGGGAATTGTGTCGCGTCAACGCGGCCCCTCGCCCATGCCCGATGGATTGGGGGAGATGATGTCCCTGGTGGAGCTGCGCGACTTGATTGAAGCGCTCTCCGAGTAGGTGTCGGCGCTTCTTTGCTGGTCCACCCCGGGGCGGCTTGGGCATGCTGGAGGAATGCGAATCCCATCGATCCTCCCGCTGATCGCGGCGATTGGAGTCTCCTGCTTCGCGGCCGACTGGGCCGAATTCCGTGGCCCGACCCGCGATGGTCACTCGACGGCCAAGCAGGTTCCGTTGAAGTGGTCCGCCACCGAGAATGTGGCGTGGAAGACGGCGATTCCGGGATCCGGCTGGTCCTCTCCGGTGTTCTCCAAGGGGAAGCTCTATCTCACCACCGCCGTGCCGGTGGGCGAGAGCAAGGTTCTCTCGCTGCGCGCGCTTCGCGTCGATGCGGCGTCCGGGGCAATCGACTGGAATGTGGAAATCTTTCAGGAGGACACCGCCGCCTCGCCGCGCATTCACGGGAAGAATGGTCACGCCAGTCCCACCGCCGTGGTGTCGGAGGGAACCGTCTTCGTGCACTTCGGTCACATGGGCACCGCAGCCCTCGATTTGCAGGGCAAGATCCTCTGGAAACAGGAGTCCTTCCACTACACGCCGATTCATGGCAATGGCGGATCCCCCCTGCTGGTGGGCAAGCTGCTGTTCTTCAGTTGCGACGGCGGAAACGACCCGTTCGTCGTGGCCCTGGATCGGAAGACCGGCAAGGAAGTGTGGAAGACCGAGCGCGTGACCCCGGCCTCACGCAAGTTCTCGTTCAGCACCGCGCAGACCATCACCGTTGATGGAAAGGTGCAGATCATCAGCCCGGGCAGCGGCGCCGTGTGCGCCTACGACCCCGCGGATGGCCATGAACTCTGGCGCGTGCGTTACGGTGAGGGCTATTCGGTGATCCCGCAGCCGGTGTACGGCCATGGGCTCCTGTTCTTCGGAACGGGCTACGACCGTCCGCTTGTATACGCCGTGAAGCCCGGTGGTTCTGGTGACCTGACCGATTCCAATGTCGCGTGGAAAACCGCCAAGGGAGCACCGAACACGCCGTCACTGCTGCTGGTCGGCGACGAACTGTACTTCGTTTCCGATGCTGGCATCGCCAGCTGCGTTGATGCCCGCACCGGCACGGTCCACTGGAGCGAACGTCTCGGGGGCGACTTCTCGGCCTCGCCAGTTCTCGTCGAGGGCCGGATCTTTTTCCAAAACGAGTCCGGCATGGGCTTCGTGGTAAAGCCCGGCAAGCAGTTCGAAGTGCTGGCCCGGAACGATCTCGGGGAACGAACCCTGGCGAGCTATGCGGTGACCGATGGCGCCTTCTTCATTCGTAGCGCCGAGCATCTGTTCCGCATCGGTAAGCCGCAGACCAAGTAGTCGGGCGACGCGTATCAGGCCGCGTGAGGAGGGCTGAGCCCGGCTCGGTCAGCCCGGTGTGCACGCGATTCACGTTTGTGCCGAGAGGGCACAGTTGTTTGCGTCGCAGCGGTCAAAGTACGGAGAGGGTGCACCACGCATCGGCTGCCACAGGGGTGTCCGACGTGATGCGATCCAGGAGTCTCCGTCATGCAACCCCATCGTCCTTCCCATCCGTACTTACCCCTCGCCTTCCACGTCTCCCGCCTCGCCTTGGTCTCGATGTTCGCCGGCACCTGGGTGCTGGCGCGGGGCGACGGCTTTCAATTCGGCAGCCTGGTTGTCCTGCAGATGGGTGATGGAAGCGGAGCGTTGACCTCCGCGGCGGCACCGGTGTCGCTGCTGGAGTACGACACTGCGGGTCAGTTCCGGCAGTCGCTCGCCCTCCCCGCCAATGCATCCCCGGCTCGTCTGACCGTGGCGGGTTCCTCCACCAGTGAGGGCTACCTGTCCCTCTCCTCCGACCTGACCTCGCTTTCCGTGGTCGGCTACGACGCCGCCATTGGAACCGCCGCCGTGGCCTCGGCCAATTCGGCGACCGTGAACCGGGTCATGGATGTGGTGTCTGCGGCGGGAGTGATCAGCCGGTTCGCCGCCTCCCCCTCGCTGCTCAGCGGACAGAATATCCGATCGGGTGTGATTGCCGGATCTGATGCGTGGGCGGTCGGCTCTTCGGGAGGCGTGTCCCTCCTCACCGGCTCCACTCCTGGCAGCCTCTACAACGGCATCACCACGCTGCGGGTTGCCAACGTCTTCAATGGCGACCTGCTGTTCAGCACGCAGTCGGGCACCACCACTCGTGGCATCTATCAGTTCAACGGACTTCCCACCGCTGCAGCGACGCCGGCCCAGTTGATCACCACCGATTCCGCGTCGAAGCCAGTGGATTTCTCCTTCAGCGCGGACGCCTCGGTGGCGTACATCGCGGACGAGCGCACCACCGGGGGTGGGATTGAGAAGTGGAGTCACGCGGGCGGTGTTTGGACGCTCAGCTACACACTCAGTGCGGGAGCCAGCCGTGGTGCCCGAGGTCTCGCAGTTGACTTCTCCGGGCTGAATCCGGTGGTGTACGCCACCACCACGCAGAACGAACTCATCAAGATCGTCGACTCGGGCGGGGCGTCGGTTCCGTCGGTGCTGGCGACGGCTCCCGCCAACGTCGAGTGGCGCGGCCTGGAGATCGCACCGATTCCAGAACCGGGTGAGACGGCCGTGGCCGCGGGCGCCGTGTTGATGGGCGTGGCGGTGTGGCACCGGCGGCGGACGCGGGTGAAGTCCATGCCCCAGGTTGCCATCGCGGGGCGCTGACGTAGGCTCGCGGTGTGACCGTCGAACTCGTCAACACCGGCTCGGAACTGCTCTTTGGGAAAATTCTGAACACGCATCAGCAGTGGCTTTGCCGCCGGCTGACGGATCTGGGCCACGCGGTGTTGCGCCAGGTCGCCGTGCCGGACACCGGCGAGTCGATCGAGCAGGCGGTGCGCGAGGCGCTGGCGCGCGCGGATCTGGTGATCACCACCGGCGGTCTGGGACCGACTTGCGACGATCTGACCCGGGAACGCATTGCCTCACTGCTGGGTCGCCGACTGTTTCCGGATGCGTCGGTGGCGGAGAACATTGCGCGCTACTTTGCGGGTCGTCGGCTGACGGTGCCGGCCCGCACCGTGGTGGAGACCATGGTGCCGGAAGGGGCTGAAGTGTTGCCGAACCACTTTGGTACGGCACCGGGGTTGGCGATGCAGGTGTCGCCGAATCCCTTTCGACCCGCCGGTGCCGGCTCGTGGCTGGTGATGCTCCCCGGGCCGCCAAGGGAATTGCGTCCGATGTTCGAGCAGATCCTGCTGCCGCGTTTGAAGTCCTGGTTTCCCCAGAGCGAGGGCTTTGTGTGCCGCACGTTGAAGACCACCGGCATTGGGGAATCGTCGATGGAGGAGAAGATTGGCGAGCCACTGCAGCCGCTGGTCGACGCGGGCATGGAGCTCGGATTTTGTGCACGGGTCGGTGAGGTCGACGTGCGGTTTGTCGGTCGCGGCCCTGGAGCCGAAGCCCAGGTGGCCCAGGCCGAAGCGATTACCCGCGGGCTGGTCGGGGCGAACATTTTCGGCGCGGAGGACGATGTGTTGGAATCGGTGATCGTCCGGGAGTTTCAGTCACGCGGGCTCAGGTTGGCGCTGGCGGAGTCGTGCACGGGTGGCCATATCGCCAACCGAATCACCAACATCCCCGGCGCCTCGGCGGTGCTGTTGGCGGGCTACGTGACGTATGCGAATGCGTCCAAAATCCGTGAGCTCGGCGTCTCGCCGGTCACGCTTGAGAAGCAGGGTGCGGTCAGCGAGGAAACGGTTCGCGAAATGGCGCTGGGGGCGCGTCGAGTCTCGGGTGCGGATTATGCCATCGCGGTCACCGGCATCGCGGGCCCGTCGGGTGGTTCCGAGGAGAAGCCGGTTGGCCTCGTGTACATCGGCGTCGCAGGGCCGAAGGAGGTCACCGTACTCCGCAAGGTGAACGCCTTTGATCGCGAAACGTTCAAGTACCTCACGGCCCAGCAGGCCATGATGCTGTTGTGGCGTGCGGTGGTGGCCCCCGAGTGAGGAGTCAGTCCGTCCGTCCCGCCGAAAGGTAAACCCGGCGGAACCGGAGCCGCGATTTCAAGCGCCGCGCTCCCCATCCCATCCATTCCGCTTAGCTCCGATCGGAGGGCTTTGCCGTGGGATCGGCCTCGGAGGATCCGGCGGCCGGGGCAACGGAAACCGTCGGGGCGCCTGCCTGGGACTTCGCCTGCGATTGCGCGAGATTCTGCGCATCGGCGTCGGCCTGACGCTTGGCGTCCGGATAAACCGATTGGTCGGGCGTCAGCGGGCGGTGGTAGTACGACGCGTAGTAGTACGTTGTGTAGTAGTAGTAGGGGTTGTCGATGGGGA
>CANGMO010000018.1 GCA_947454295.1 Verrucomicrobiota bacterium
CACCCACTCACGCTTGGCGGGAACCACCGAGCGAAGTACGACCACGCGAGCCGAAGCACCTTCGCCGTCATTGGTGGCAAGCACCGGGGTCCGCCACGGATGCGAAACCTCGTCGGTTGCGGCCACCAGTTCGTCCCAGATTCGGTCGGCCAGGCGCTCCAGCGACGTGAAATCCCAAACGCGTTGCATGCCACGAATGATTCTCAAACCCGCGGTTGGCTATCTCAGTGGCCGCTGGAGGCCCCCATCCGACGGGCCTCTTCCAGGGGATCCTTCAAACGACGGGGCAGCAGCGTGTACCGGTTCGTGGCACTCAACCGGTCACCAACCTTCATGGTTTGCAGGCGCCCCAGCGTCTCCAGTTCCACATAGGGCGTCGGATCGGGATTGGTATAGATCTCTGTGCTGCAGCCTTCGTCCGCATGGGGTGCGGCGGCATCGCGGTCGGTTTGGATCGACAACACCCATTCCTTGCCCACCCACACAATCTGGCCGGCATCGTTGCCAATCTTGTGGCTGGCCGCCTTGTCGCGCCGCAATTCGACCCAGTCCTGACGCACCACGACGTGGTTCGTCGGAACCCCCCATTGATGCGAGAAGCCTTCTTGAAACCGTGTCCCCTTCGGGATTGGAAGGAAGGCAGCCACCGGGTCCTGCGTTTGCGTGATCACCCACACTCCCACTTCAACCGGCGGTCCCTGAACCTTTTCATAAATGGTGGTGACCTCAATGGAATCGCTGTCCGGTTTCAGCCGGAAGTGTCGTTCGGTCCGAACGCCAAAGCGCGGACTCACGGGCGAGCTCAGGATCACCGAGCCGTCACCCGGAACCCGAAACGACAGCGGGGCGGCATCAAAGACGTCGGGCGGCGGCCAGTTCCACGCGCTCTGCGGCGCTGGCCAGGTTTTGTCTCCGCCAAAGCTGCCGTGTGATGCCTCCCAAGGTTTTTCGGTCATGGGTTTCCCGGCGAGCGCGGGATTCTCCCAAAACGGTCCGCCCTTTGAACCGATCCGGCGAAACTGCATCCATCGCCCAACGGAGGGCACCAGCACCGCCTCGACCCGACCGTTGGACAGGATCACCGCATCCGACCATCCACGGTAGTGGACGGCGGTTCGCACGGCCACCGGCGCGGCGATGGACCTCCCACCCACCAACAGGCACGCAGCGACGGCGACCAGGGGGCGACTCAACGAAACACGCATGGGGAACACGGACGAAACCTCCTGCGGAAGCGATCCACGCTCAAGCCCGGAAAACGGTCGAAGGATCCCCGGAGGCTTCCCCCGAAGCGCTCTTGACGTGCCTCGAATCGACTCCGAATGGTTGGGTCATGCCGATCTACGAGTTCGCCTGTCCGAAATGCCGGCGGATCTACAATTTTCTGTCGAAGCGGATCAATCCGTCGCACACGCCCACCTGCCCGAAGTGCGGCAATCGGAATCTGAGCCGGCAGATGAGCCGGTTCGCCGCGCTCAAGGGCGTCGCGGAACCGTCGGCCCCAGTCGATGGCGGGGCCGATGGTCCCGGAGGACCGATGCCCGACCTGAATGATCCGCGGGTCGAGCGCGCCATGGCCGAAATGGAGCGCGACATGGAGCATCTGGATGAAAACAACCCGCGGCACATGGCCCACATGCTCAAGAAAATGAAGGACATCATGCCCGCCGGCAGCATGCCGAAGGAGATGGATGTCGCCATCCGACGCCTTGAGGCCGGCGAAGATCCGGACAAGGTCGAGGAGGATATGGGGGACATCCTCGGTGACCTGATGGGCGGCGAAGGCGCCCCGGGTGGCGGCGGGGGCTACACCCAGGACAGCGGGCTCTACGATTACTGACCGACCGACACAATCGCGCCGAGGGAGGTCAGCAACCCCAGAAAAGCGGTGCCTGGTGGTCCAAAGAAAATGCTGTTGGACGGAAGCCCGTCAGTGGGTAGCGTCTCTCCCGCGGTTTGGCCGATGGTGTAAGGGTAACACAGGGGTCTTTGAAGCCCTTATTCATGGTTCGAATCCATGTCGGCCAGCCAATCCCGCGGCGCCCCCCTCACAACGCCGTCTCGCAGACGCTTCCACCCTCGGTCCCTGAACAGTCAGCGCCGATAATTCGGGCCGATGAGTTCGCGAAGAGCCGCTGCAGTCGCCCACGGTGCAGCCCCCCGATACTTCGTCACCCACTCCTCGCCGGCGCCAATTTTGACCCGATCCGGAGTCCATTCCGGCGACAGGACGTTCGCCAGCAGCACATGCGTCGCGCCCGGACGGAGACGCAGCGCCTTCCAGGATCCTGCTGGTGCGGTTACCACCAGACGCTGTCCCGCCGCCGCGTCCCGCCCCAGGGTCACCTGCTCGGCCCGGCCGTCGGCGTGAAAAATGAAGTAGTCGACCGGACCGCCCTCGATCAAAACGTGGGTATCCTCGGAGGCCAGCCAGTGCAGGTAGTTCACCGGGAGTTCCGAAGTGAGGAGATAATGGATGCGGCTCTGGGCCGCGAGCACCCGACCGTCGACCGTCACTTTTTGGTCGGCGCGTCCCAGGAATCCGAAATAGCCGGATTCACCGGGCAGGTATTCCAGCTTGAGCGAAGCAATCAACTCGCGAACCCGCTCGTTGGAAGGCCGCGACGGCGCCCCCTCCGCGGCCACCGCACCAGCCACCCCCACGGCGACGAGGTGCCACGCCAGCATCAGGATGTTTGGAAAGCGCCCCCAACGGCTGCGGCCACCGGAAAGATCGGACTCCATACCGCTGCGATTGAATCCCTACATCCGCGCACGCCGGACCCAGGCTAATCCCAACAGCAACAACCCCACGGCTGCGCCCGTCTCGACCGGTTCCGGCACGGCCACCACGTCGATGTTCACGTCCATGTAGGAAGGCGAACCGGAAATGACCGATTTCTCCCAGCCTGCAACGTGCTGTTTGTCCCACGGATTCCCGGCGCCGAGCGTCCCTCCGTCATAGATGTAGCTGTAGTTCAGGCGCAGATTGCCCTCCGCGGGATTGGCCGGGGCGTAGTCGCCAATCGGATAGTTCACCTGAGCGTGCGTCCCGTCAGCGAACGGTTGCGTGGCCGATCCGGTGTTGTCCACCCACACCACCAAGTAGTTCAGCCCGGCATTGAGCACCGGAGACCCCGCCACAGTGGCGAAGGAGTAGTTGAAGGACGCCTCGCTGGTGCTGGAGCCGGAGAAGGTGATGGTCGCCGAGGTCACCGGGGACACATCACCAGCCTTCCAAACCTCCACCAACGCCGAACCGCTGGAGTAGGAGGAATAGTCGAACACCCCGAGGCGGGTGACGTAGAGATCGACGTTCGGGGTGAAGTAGAATCCGAAGGTGCCCGCCGTGTGGCCTACACCGGGACCAACATTGCTGGCCTTTTCAAACAAATCCGCCCTGGCGGTCAAGCCCAGCAGGGCCGCGGAAACCATCAGGAGTCGAGGGCCAAATTGATTCATAAGAGTCATAGCAAAAACACCAGCCGAACGTCGGAGCTCAAGCCCAGGTTCCCCAACGGCGCTTTACCACACCGTTCCTCGGTCACGATTCCGAAATCCAATAGTTCCTGCGTCGCCAGTTCACTGCACGTCGCTCGGCGCCCAGAGCCTTTTCCGCCCTCACGAAAGCCGCCCCGTCGCTGAGCCTCGGGCCTTCAATAGACCCAATGACGCCCACAAGACGCGGAAGCATACTGCTTTCGTTGCAGGGAACTCAAGGGCGCAGCCAGCAGGACATGAGCCCCTGCAACCCGCCGTCCGGTTGACACCAATTTCAGAACAACGATTCTGCGGCCCAGGTCCGGTCGCCTTTGGCGCAAATGCGCACCGCAATCGGCCACGGAAACCGGACGACGGCTGTTGCTGAACCCTTGATGACTCGTCCGGTGCCCGTCCCAAATCAATCCCCAGCGAATTCGTCGCCAACCCCTTTTTGATGAATCCTTCCCATTCCCCCACCCTGTTTGACTCCATCGCCCTCGGAGCCCTAAAGCTGCCAAATCGCGTTCTGATGGCCCCGCTCACCCGGTGCCGAGCGAGCGCCGGCAACGTTCCCGGACCCCTGGTGGCGGAGTACTATGCGCAACGGGCTTCCGCCGGATTGATCATCAGCGAGGCGACCTCGGTATCTCCGTGCGGCTTTGGATACCCCAACACCCCGGGCATCTTTACGGAGGCCCAGGTCGATGGCTGGCGCGGGGTCACCGATGCCGTGCACGCCGCCGGCGGACGAATCGTGCTGCAGCTTTGGCACGTCGGGCGCATTTCGCACCCCGACTACCAGCCCCGGGGTGAACTTCCCGTCGCCCCCTCGGCCGTGAAGCCGCGTGGAAAGGTGTTCACGGGAACCGCAATGGCCGACTACGTAACCCCGCGGGCTCTCGAAACCTCGGAGATTCCCGGCATCATCGCGGAATACGCGCTCGGAGCCACACTCGCCCGGAAGGCCGGATTCGACGGCGTCGAGATTCACAACGCCAACGGATACCTGCTGGATCAGTTCCTGCGCGACGGCACCAACCAGCGCCAGGACCGGTACGGCGGGGCCGTGGCCAATCGCGCGCGCCTGACCCTGGAAGTCACCGAGGCGGTCATCGGGGTGTGGGGAGCGGATCGCGTCGGCATCCGATTCTCACCGGGCGGCGTGTTCAACGACATGCACGACTCGAATCCTCTCGAAACCTTCGGATACGTGCTGCGGGAGTTGAGCCGGCTGAATCTCGCGTACGCCCACGTCACGCAGGTGACCGCCCAGGACATCGCCCATGGAGCACGCGACGGGGTTGGCCCCAAGGAACTGCGACCGGCGTACCCCGGGGCCATTGTCTCCGCAGGCGGATTCACCAAGGATACCGGCAACCAGGCGCTTTCAGAAGGCTGGGCTGATGCCATCGCCTTCGGAGTTCCCTTCCTCGCCAATCCGGACCTCCCCGCCCGCCTGCTCAAGGGCGCCGCACTCAACACCCCCGACGAATCCACCTTCTACGCCTCCGGCCCGAAGGGATACACCGACTACCCGACGATTTAAGTCGAAGGTCGAAGGTCGAAAGTCCACAAACCCCATCTCCGAAATCCCCTCTCCGAACTGCGATCTCCGAAATTACCATGTCCACCCCAGACCTCACCCAACGTCCCCCCCGCAGCATGCGTGTCCGCCTCGGCGGGTACGCCATTCTTCCCCGCGTCCTCGACAAGTGCCGCGCCTCCCTCGTCGGCAAGCTCGGCGACTACAAGTTCAACTGCCCGCTCGACCAGCATTTCTTCCGATTTGTCGGAGTGGATGCCGACGCCTTCAAACAGCAGGTCGCCTCGGGCAAGGGGGACGGAGCCATGCTGGAATGGGTGGAGGCCAATGCCACCGCGAAGCGCACGCCCTGGGAAGTTGAGGCGTGGAGCGCCTTTCACGACCGCCGGGGGCCCGACAGCGACGCCGAAACGCTGGCCTACTTCGCCGAAGCCGTCGGCAAATTCTCCAAGACCCGAGAGGACATCCGCTCCTGGGCGGATCTGTTGGATCTCGACGACTACCTCTCCTTCGGCGGCCAGGCCTGAGTGAGGTGCATCCCCGGATTCCGTCGAAGGGATCCGGGGATTGTTTTCCCTACTCCCTTTGACCACCATGGTGGGGATAGTTCAGATCCGCTCCAACCCATGGTCTCCCATCGCCCGCCCCCTGCTTGGACATCCCTGCTCCTTGCACTGACAGCCTGGATTCTCAGCGCGGGGTCGTCCCTCGCCGGCACCGTCCTGGCATGGGGCGACAATCAATACAGCCAGACCAACGTGCCCATCCGGCTCGCACGGGTGGTCTCCATCGCCAGCGGCGCTTATCACAACGTGGCCCTCCGCTCGGATGGCAGCGTCGCGGTCTGGGGCTGGAACGGCTATCATCAGGCGGACCTCCCCACGGATCTGCACGATGCCAAGGCGGTCGCGGCCGGATGGAACACGGCGTTCGCCGTCCGCAAAAACGGGACGGTTGTGGGATGGGGAGACACCAACTACTCCCAAACCATGCCGCCCGCAGGGTTGACTGGCGTCACCGCCATTGCGGCCGGATACGGACACACGGTGGCGGTTCGTGACGATGGATCAGTGGTGGCCTGGGGCTACAACCAGTTTGGCCAGACCAATGTCCCGATTTCGTTGACCAACGCGATCGCCGTCTCCTCCGGGGATTCCCATGTTCTGGCGCTCCGCAGCGACGGCACGGTCACCGCCTGGGGTTTTAACTTTTTTGGCCAGACCAACGTGCCGCTTGATCTTTCGGGCGTGAAGGCAGTGGCCGCTGGCGCCTATCATTCGGTGGCGCTGAAGAACGACGGCACTGTGGTCGCATGGGGCAACAATGATGCCGGCCAAACGAACGTGCCCCCGGGACTCGGCGACGTGGTGGCCATTTCCGCCGGGCGAAATCACTCCCTGGCGCTGAAATCTGACGGTTCGGTGGTTGGCTGGGGTAACAACGACTACGCTCAATCCACCACCCCTGCGGCCATCACCGGAATCACCGCCATTTCCTCCGGGTTCTACCACAACCTCGCCCTCAACGCGGTGGATCTCCCGCAGCCCCGCAGTGCCACGGCGGTGCCAGTGCTCTTCAACGGCTCGGTCATTGCCATCATCCTCACCGACGGCGGAACTGGCTATCAGGGCGTGCCCAGCGTGCAGATCGTCGGGGGCAACGGCAGCAATGCCCAGGCCTTTGCCTCGGTGTCGGGCGGGCGCGTCACCTCGGTGTCGGTGACAAATCCCGGCAGTGGCTACCAATCCATCCCCGAGGTGGTCATCCAGGCGCCCGACGATTCCATTCCGCCCCCGGTGGCCACAGCCGCCCTGGAGTCAGGCCGTCTCAAGCTGGCCTTCAACGTCACCAGCGGGTTGCGCTATCAGCTCCAGGCCAGCACGGATTTGCAGACGTGGGTATCGGTGGGCAATCCAATCAATGCCTCCACGACCTCCGTTCAGCAGGTTCTCGATACCCTTCCGACCTCGGCCTACTACCGGCTCGTGGACGCGCCCTGACCTGACCTGCTCGAATTCTCAGGCGGCCAGTTGCACGCGGCGCTCATCCAGTTGGCTCATCCAGCGGGCCACGTAGCTCATCGAGCGGTAGATCTGCTCCAACCGCTCCAAGGGCAGTGCCGTCCGGCGCGCCGCATCGCCAACCGCCGGCGCCTGCTCCCAGACGGGATTCATCGCCTGCAACTCCGCCGTCAGCTGCGCCCGCAATGCCAGCACCTGATCCCGCAGGGCATCCACCCGACCGCCCCATTCCAAGCCCTCGCGCATGGCTTTGAGTTTTAACATCGGCGAGGTCGGCGGGGAACCCGAGCGGGAAGCGAGGAACGCATCGCAATCGCGGCAGGTCTGCCCGATTTCAACAAAGAGATCCATGGTGCCGGGAGGAATGCGTTGGATGTCCCCCGGGGACGCTCCGGATTCCAGCTCGAGCACGTGCAACAGTCGGTCGCGGGGTTCCCGCAACCGGTTGTAAGCAGCATTCAGCTCGGCATACTTGGACGTCGCACTCTCACGCTCGGCAGCCGGCGCCCCGTGGATCCGGTCTGGATGAACCGGGCCTGACTGTTCCAGAAACCGGGACTTGAGCACCTCCTCATCCAGCCACGGCCGACGCGACACGCCGAGGAGTTCAAAACAATCGATCATGGCAAGCTTCCGTCCAACACCCGGGGCTCAAGGCGCCTTCCGGGATCCGACACTCACGCACTGAAGCTTTCGCCACACGAGCAGCTCGTGGCCGCATTGGGATTCTTCACCTTGAATCCGCCCTCGGTCAGCGCATCGACGTAATCGAGTTCGCTGCCGGTGACATACAGGGCGCTCTTGGGATCCACCACCACCCGCACGCCGGCACTCTCGACCAGGATGTCGCGGTTCTGCGGCTGATCCTGGAGGTCCATCTTGTACTGGAGTCCCGAGCATCCACCGCCCACCACCGCGACCCGGAGGACGCCCTGCGGCCGCCCTTGTTTGCCAAGCAGCGTGGTGACTTTGCGACCGGCACTCTCGGTGAGTTTGATCAGCCGCTCGTCCCCGGTTCGAAACCCCGGAGCCGCGGAAGGGGTCGCCTTGACGCTGTTGGCGCCGATTTTTCCTGCGATCATTGGCGGCACCGTAGGCCGCGATCCCTCGGGCGTCAACGGACGCAAGCCCCACCGAATCGGTGACCGATCCGGTACACGCAGGCTCAGACCGGTTCGGCGATCAGGTCGTAGTCGGTATGCCCGACAATGCGGACCTTGGCGAATCGGCCAACCGGCAGCGTTCCGCGGATGTAAACCCGTCCGTCAATGTCCGGCGCATCCGCCTCTCCGCGTGCCACCAGGTAGCTCCCCTTGGGCGACCTGGTCTTGCCGGCCTTTCCCGTGCCGGTGGCGGAACGCATGAGGCCGTGTTCCCACGATTGCACCCTGGCCGCCTCGATCTGCCGCGCGGTGGCTTCCCCTTCGACCAGCACCTTGAGTGTTCGCCCCACGAAGGCCTCGGCGACCTGGACCGCCACCTCGTGCTGCGCCGCCATGGCCTGCTCACGACGCTTCTGCCGCTTCGCCGGGGTCAGCTGCTGCGCCATCTTGCCGGCAATCGTCCCGTCTTCCTGGGAATAGGCGAAGATTCCCAGCCGCTCGAACCGCGTCGTGCGGATGAAGTCGAGAAGTGTCTGAAAATGCGCCTCCGTTTCGCCGGGGAATCCGACGATGAAGGTGGTGCGCAGGGCGATGCCAGGAATGCCGGCACGAATCCGTGCAATCAAATCGCGGATATATTCGCCGCTGGTTTCACGACGCATGCGGGCCAGCAGGTCATCGTGGATATGCTGCAACGGCATGTCGACATAACGTGCCACCTTGCGGCATTCCCGGATGGTGGTGATCAGCTCATCGGTCCAATGCGCCGGATGGGTGTAAAGCAGCCGAATCCAGAAATCGCCCTTGAGCTCGTTGAGCTCGCGCAGGAGTGAGCCAAGCGTCGTGGAATCGGCCGTCAGCGCCTTGGTGGCAGCCGTGAACTTGGCGGGGGACGCAATCGACGGCGTGTGACCCGGCCGCAGGTCGAGCCCGTAGTACGTGGAGTCCTGCGAAATCAGGTTCAATTCGCGAACCCCCGACTTAATCAGCGCCCGGGCCTCCGAGACGATGTCCGACTGCGACCGGCTGCGATGCGAGCCGCGCATCCGCGGGATGATGCAAAAACTGCACGGGTGATTGCAGCCCTCGGCGATCTTCACATAGGCAAAGTGCTTTGGCGTGAGTCGGAATCGCGGCGTCTCAAACTGCGGAATGTACTTCGGGCGCACCGTCACATCGACCGCCGGCGGCGCCTGAGGCACCGCCTGCAGGGCAATGACCTTCCGGGTGTTTCCAAACCGGGAGGTCCCACGCAGGGATTCCTCATGCTCATGATCATGAGCATGCCCGGCATCCTTCGCTCCGCGCGCCTTTTCCATCTCCGCCAGTTTCGCCGCCACATCGCGCTTCTGTTTGCGCCCCTTTGCCACGGGGGCCGCCAGCACCTTTTCGGCGCGCGACGCAATCGCCTGCTCGACGATCTGGCCCACCTGCTCCACCTGATCAATACCCATGAAGCGGTCCACCTCGGGCATCAGTTTGGGCAACTCATCCCGGAACCGCTGCGGCATGCAGCCGGAGACAATCACCGCCTGTCCCGGACGCACCTTCGACCGGAACTCGGTAGATTCAAAAATGGTGTCCACACTCTCCTCCTGGGCTGCGTCGATGAAGGAGCAGGTATTGACGATCAGCGCGTCGGCTTGCGCCGGGTCGTTGACGATCTCCACCCCCTGCTTGAGGAGGGAACCCAGCATGATCTCGGCATCGACGAGATTCTTGGCACAACCGAGGGAGATCAGTCCGACGCGACGCGGAGCTGGGGCGGCGGCGGGCTTGGTGGTGGACACAGGTTTGGTCACAGGCCCGCGAACCTACCTGCCTCCCCCGCCCCCGCGCAACGCCCGAGCCGTTGCGGGCGCAAGCCCCGGGGAAGGGAGGCCCCCGGGGCGGGGTTGAACCTCCCCGTTTTCCGGCAAAAAGGCGTTGTCCCGGCCCCGGGAGAAAGCCACCCTCGCGGCTTTCGTATGGAGACGGTCAACCTAGGCCTCATTGGCGGCGGAACGGTCGGCGGCGGAGTCATCCGCGCCCTCCGGCGCAACGGTTCCCTCATGGCCTCGCGCCTCGGGGTGACCCTCACCGTGCGCCGTGTCGCCGTCCGCTCGGTGGCCAAGCATCGCGACCTGGGCCTCCCCAAAGGGGTGCTTACCGACGACTGGCGTGCCGTGGTGGAAGACCCGGAGGTCCAGATCGTGGTGGAACTCGCCGGCGGCACCACCACCGCGCGCGACATGGTCCTGGCGGCGCTGCGGCTTGGGAAGCCGGTCGTCACCGCCAATAAAGCTCTTCTCTCCGCGCATGGTCCGGAACTCTTCCGAACCGCAGCCAAGCACGGCACCAACCTGTATTACGAGGCCTCCGTCGCCGGTGGAATCCCGATCATCAAGGTACTTCGGGAATCGCTAGTCGGGAACCGCGTCCTCTCGCTCGCCGGCATCGTCAACGGCACCTGCAACTACATCCTCACGAGGATGAAGCTGGAGGGCATCGAGTTCTCTGAAGTCCTCGCCGAGGCTCAGCGCCTCGGATACGCCGAGGCCGAGCCATCCCTTGACGTGGATGGCCACGATGCCGCCCACAAGACGGGCATTCTCGCCTCACTGGCTCATGGATTCTGGGTGGATCCCAAATCGATCCACACCGAGGGCATCCGGCAGATCAGCCGGCTCGACATCCGGTTCGCCGCCCAGCTCGGCTACACCATCAAGCTGCTCGGCGTCATCAAGACGGTACCGTCAAAGCCCGCGAAATCCGCGAAGCGCAAAGGATCCGCGACCCTCAGCGACGGCCCGCGAATCCAGGTCGCAGTGTATCCGGCGCTGGTCCCCAACGCCCACGTGCTCGCGTCGGTGAATCACGCCTTCAACGCCATTTCGGTTCGTGGCGACATCGTCGGCGACACGCTCTTCTACGGACGCGGTGCCGGCGCCGATGCCACGGCGAGTTCCGTGCTCAGCGATCTCGCTGATGCCGCGCTCGACCTCAAACACGCCTCAATCGAGCGCGTCCCCTGCTTCGTCGCCCACGCGTCCACTTCCCGGGTGATCCCCATGGAGGAGGTCGTCTCCCGGTACTACCTGCGCATCGAGGTGGTCGATCAACCGGGGGTCTTTGCACGCATCTCAACGCTGCTGGCGAAGGCCGGGATCGGCATTTCCTCGATCATCCAGCCCGAGGGTCACGTTGGTGAAACCGTCCCGGTCATCCTGATGATTCACGATGCCCCGAACGCCGCGATGCAGAAGGCGCTGAAGCTCATTTCCCGCCTGAATGTCGTGCGGGCCGAGCCGGTGCTGATTCGCGTCGAAACGTTCGAGTAACACCCCATTTTCCGCCCATGAGCAGTTCGAACAAATCCTGGCCCGGTGTCATCCGGCGCTACGCCTCCTTCCTTCCCGTCACCGACCAGACGCCGGTGATCACCCTGCTGGAAGGCAACACGCCGTTGATTCCCGTGCCGCGCTTCGTGGAAAAGATCGGTGGGAAGTTCGATCTGTTCCTCAAGTATGAGGCCCTGAACCCCACCTGCTCGTTCAAGGATCGTGGCATGACGCTCGCCGTGTCGAAAGCCGCCGAACGCGGCGCCAAGGTCGTCGTCTGCGCCAGCACTGGCAACACCAGCGCCAGCGCTGCCGCCTACGCCGCGCGCGCTGGAATGCAATCCGTGGTGCTGCTGCCCAAGGGAAAGATCGCGCTCGGCAAAATGGCCCAGGCGCTGATGTACGGCGCCAAGGCGATCAGCATCGACGGCAACTTCGACGATGCCCTCCGAATCGTCCGCGAACTCGGAGAGACCGGCATCGCCGAGGTCGTCAACAGCGTGAACCCGGTTCGCATCGAAGGCCAGAAAACGGCGGCGTTCGAAATTTGCGACACCCTTGGTGACGCCCCAGACTTTCATTTTCTCCCTGTAGGCAATGCCGGCAACATCACCGCCTACTGGCGCGGCTTCAAGGAGTACGCCAACGCAGGGCTGTCCGATACCCTGCCCAAAATGATGGGCTGGCAGGCGGCAGGCGCCGCCCCTCTGGTTCTGGGGCATCCGGTGGAAAAACCGGAAACCGTCGCCACCGCCATTCGCATTGGCAATCCCGCCAGCTGGCAGGGCGCGATCGATGCGGCCACGGAGTCAGAGGGAAAGATCCGCAGCGTTACCGACGAACAAATCCTCGAAGCCTACTCCCTGCTCGCACGCACGGAAGGTATCTTCGTGGAACCCGCCTGCGCCGCGCCACTCGCCGGATTGATCCTCGCCGCCCGCGCCGGCGAAATTCCTGACGGCAGCTTGATCACCGCCACCATGACGGGACACGGCCTCAAGGATCCCGACACCGCCATCCGGGTCAGCGGCATTACTCCCATCGAAGTCGCCGCCACCAAGGAAGCCGTCCTCGGCGCGCTCGGTCTCTGATCCACACCGCACGGGCCCTGGTTTCAGCTTCATCTCAAACGCAAAGACGCCCCGATCTCTCGGGGCGTTTTTCGTTGTCTGGATGATGTTGATACCGGGTACTCAGCCCCGATCGATCACTTGGCGGCCGCGGCGTCATCCCCGGCCACAAACTTCTTGGCCGTGTCGACAAACTCCGCCGGATTCCGGGCAAAATCCTGACTGTCGGTCTCGATCGCCAGCCGGCCCTGGTAGCCAGTCTCGCGCAGGACCTTGAACAGTCCCTTGAGATTCGCATCCCCAGCACCGATGTGGGTGTCGAACGCCACGTCATCGCCCGCCTTCACCTTTTCCACGTGCTTGTCCTTCAGATGGAGGTCAAACACACGACCGTTGTACTCCTTGTACACCTTCGCCGCGTCAAAGTTTGCTGAGGTGATCCAGCCGATATCCATGCACACGCCAAGACGTGCATCGCGGTGCTGGAGGATGTTGCGGACAGTCGCCGGGTTGCCGTAGGTCGACTTGATGCCGTGGTTGTGAACCGCAACCTTGATGTCGTACTCCTTCGCCAGTTCTTCCAGGTTGTCCCAAATCTTGAAGTCACCGGGTTCAACAATGATCAGCTTCATGCCCATGAACTTCGCGAACTCGAAGAGCTGGCGATTCTCATCCTTGTTGAGCGAGGTGCCGGCAACCCCATAGGTGTAGGCAGTGAGACCGTTCGCCTCCAGGATGCCCTTCTTGCGGGCCAACTCCTCCTTCGACTCCTTCTTGTAGTCGAGGTGATTGGGAATCAGCTGAAGATCCTTGATCCCATGCGCTTTCGCAAACGCCACGACTTCATCAAACTTCAGGTTTCGGAGCGTCCA